>NZ_JBZXVN010000007.1:103115-132207 GCF_058892305.1 Pelagimonas sp. | reverse complement strand
TGGACAAGGGTGTCGTGTGGAACGTTGGCAAGGTGTTCCACAAAGAGGGGCAGGTTTACGAATTTAACCTGCTGCCGGAAGAGGGTCATAAATACCCCGCCTTCATCAACCTCCAACAACCCTATTTCGAAAAGTTCATCGTTGATCGTGTCCGCGAAGCGCAAGCCGCTGGTGCGCCAATTGAGTTGCGCGGCAAAAACCGCGTCGATGGTATCACCGAATTTGATGATCATATCGAGCTGGACATCGCCACCCCCGATGGAAGCTATAAAATCCAAGCCGATTGGCTGATTGGCGCTGATGGGGCCTCAAGCCCGCTGCGCGGCATGATGGGGCTTGATTTTGAAGGCCGCGTTTTCCAAGACAGTTTCCTGATTGCCGACATCAAGATGAAGGGCGATTTGGAATTTCCAACCGAACGCTGGTTCTGGTTTGAGCCATCGCATGGGTCGGGTGCATCCACATTGCTGCACAAACAGCCCGATGATACCTGGCGGATCGATTTCCAAATTGGCTGGGATGTGGATCGCAAGGAAGAGATGAAAGAGGAAAACATCCGCCGCCGTCTCGATGCGTTTTTGGGCGATGTTGAGTATGATATGGTTTGGTCGTCGATCTACACGTTTCAATGCAAACGCATGGATCAATTCCGCCATGGCCGCGTGATGTTTGCCGGCGATGCCGCACATCAGGTGTCGCCATTTGGGGCACGCGGGGCCAATTCCGGGATGCAGGATGTTGATAATCTGGGTTGGAAACTCGGAATGGTGATCCGGGGTGATGCGCCGGAAGCCTTGCTTGATACATATTCCGAAGAGCGCGTGCACGGTGCGGATGAAAACATCCTGAATTCAACGCGGGCGACTGATTTTATCACGCCGAAATCCAAGGTTAGCCATATTTTCCGCAACGCGGTTTTGTCACTGGCCGGGGACCACGAGTTTGCCCGTCCCTTGGTGAATTCGGGCCGTTTGTCAGTGCCTTGCACCTATGATGGATTGTCGTTGAATGGCCCGGATGAGTTGGATGGCGGCCCAAATCGGACCCGTGTCGGCAGTTCCTGCCCCGACGCGCCAAGTGGGGACGGCTACTTGCTGTCGAGCCTTGGCAATGGGTTTCAAATCTTGACGATTGATACTGATGCACCGGATGAGGTGACCGAAGATCGCGTGACTGCCAAGCGTGTGGCGGTTTCTGCCCAAGACGACCCAAGCGGCGCTTTGTCGGAACGCTACCTTGGTACGGCGTCATCGGCTGTCTATCTGATCCGCCCGGATCAACACGTCGCGGCGCGATGGGATCACTATAGCGAAGATGCGATCCGCGCGGCCATTCGAACCGCTTGTGGCAAGGAGGCCTAAACATGAACACAGTCACCACCACGCCGAATATCACCGACCCGGATGGGTTTTACGCCAAACTTATCGATATGCATGATGGGTTGTCGGACGATGATAGCGCGGCGTTGAATGCGCGTTTGATCTTGGTCTTGGCCAATCATATCGGCGAAAGATCGGTCTTGGACGAAGCCATGGAAATCGCGCAGAAAACTGGCTAGCCACCAAATGTAATCTTGAACCGGGCGCCGTTGGGGCTTGGTTCAAGATGTAAATCGCCACGATGGGCCTGCAAAATGTTGCGGGCCACCGAAAGGCCCATGCCGGTGCCGCCGCTGTCCCTTTTGGTGGTAAAGAACGGCTCAAATATCCGCGACGCGTTGCCCTTCGACACGCCTTGGCCGTTGTCCTCTACCAATACACAATTTCGATTTGCGACGAGGGTAACCTTGTCGGCACCATGTTCTTGCGCGTTGCCGAGCAGCTGGGTCAGAACGATGTGCAAACCTTCGGCTGCTATGGGCAAGGCGGTATCCTCGCCGGTTATCTTTATCGCCATTTTCGGGTTTTGTGCATGCAAATCCTCGGCCAGATCATCCAAGGTACAGTGACCCAAATAGCGTGTTTCGCGTGCTTGGGCGGCGTTTCGTAGGGCGGAGAGTTGCAATTCCAACTGTCGTCGAGCGCCATCAATTTGCGCCACCAACACACGGTCCTCCCCGCTTAGATTAGGGTTGTCTTCTAGCAACTCCGTCGCGGCACGAATGGCCGAAACGGGTGTTTTTAACTCATGCGTGACGTGATCGGTATAGGCGCGAATGGTGGTCTCACGGTCGCGCAGGGCCTCGGCCATGGTGATAACGCCACGCGCTGTTGCATCAATTTCCTTGGTGCCAAAATGCTGGGGCGCGGGAGGGTTTTGCCCGGCTTCCTGCCCTTTGGCGTATGATTCCAACTCATATATCGGGCGCACTAAGAGGCGTACCAAAAGCCATCCGGGCACGGCGGTGATGATGGCGATTAGGATGGCCAAAACCACTGCCGCCTGACGAAAGCCGATTTCCGGCCCAAGGTAGCGTAGGGCCACCAGCCCGATCAGCGACAAGACAAGCGTTCCAGTCAACGCTCCGCCGATCACAAAGCCAAGGCTTGGCCGCCACTTGCCGGTCATGAACACGCCCCAAGGCGAATGCCCTGCCCATGCACGGTTTCCAGTGCATTTTGGCAGCCTGCATCGCTTAGCTTGCGCCGCAGATTGCGGAGGTGACTGTCGAGGGTCCGGTCCGAAACATCGCTTCTTGCGCCCCAAATGGCGGTGATCAGCTGATTGCGCGACATGAGTTGCGCCGGGGCCTGCAAGAATTGGTCCAGTAGCGAAAATTCGGTGGCGGTTAAAGCGACCTCTTGAGTGCCTACGGCACAATGACGGGCGGCGCGGTCCAATGTGATGAGCCCATGTTTAGACGTCGTCAAAGGCACCGAGGCAGAATTGCTGCGCTTTAGAATGGCACGGACGCGGGCGACCAATTCGCGGGGGCTAAAGGGTTTGGTGACATAGTCATCGGCCCCAAGCTCCAAACCCAAAATCCGGTCAATTTCGTCATCCCGCGCGGTCAGAAATAGTATTGGAACCTCGGATGTGGCACGGATTTTGCGACAGACCTCAAACCCGTCGACCTCGGGCAGTCCGATATCAAGCACGATCAGGTCGGGGTTTTCACGGGCCACATGCGTGAGCGCCGATCGCCCGTCAGAGGCGGTCAAAACCCTATACCCGGCGCGTTCCAACGCAATGCGCACCAAATCGCGCAACCGGGCATCATCATCCACCACAAGGATGTTCATTTCAATTTCTCCGCCAAGACTTGATTGCTGTTATCATAGAGACCAGAGCGCCAATTGCGAAAGCCCCATTCCTGCCAGTTGTCCAGTGTGTTCAATTGGTTGATCGGGCAGTAGTTGGCCAATCCATTTGCGTCTGGATGCCCCAAGGCCCCGCGGGCAGTTGGGTTCAAGGTACAGATGTAGTCGAAGTCGGGCTTTGCCATTGTTAGGTTCTGATGAACGATATGACCGGCAAAGTTTACGAAACAGCATGTGAATAAGACAGCCGTTGCAAGGCCGCCCCAGCGAGTGAAAAGCCAAACATTGGTTTTGTCGCAGCGGGCTTGCCACGCAACCAAAGTGAGGCCAACAGCAACCAGCCCGATCCAAATCATTGCAAAGATGCGCAGGTAGGTGAGGCCATAGGCACCGACATAGAGATCAAGGCGCAGCATCGCAGACAGGCACAGCAGGATATTTTGTGCCAACCACAGATACATGAGCGGTTTCAATGCGCGATGTTCGCCTAAAAAGGGCCGCGCTAAAAGGGCGAAGCCACCCGCAAGCAGGGCGGTGGCCAACAACGGGTAAGATCCGCGATGCGCATAGCTTGCATAACTCATGTTATCGGGAAGCGACGCACCACCGACAAAAATGCCAAGGTCCATTGCGGTTTGAACACCAATGACGGTGTTGAACATCCAAAGTGCCCGAAGGCAGGAGGTTTTGGTCAGGCCAAATAGGTTTGCCTCGCGGATTTCGGCGGCTACGCGCACATTAGGCAGCGGAATACTTGTGGCGTCAGCAACTAAAAAGGGGGCAAATAGAACCGCAACGCCCAACCAGAACAGGCCGCGGGCCATCAAATCGCCGAACTGAATGTCGATGGACATGGCCTGAAGCAGGATTGGATTTGCCATCAGGAGAAGCCCGCCAAACACCAATGCCCCACCAACCGGAAACGCCCAAGAGCGCAGCGTGTGAGTTATTCTCGGGGTTGAAGGCAAGGTTTTGAGATTGACGACATATACCAATGAGCGGGTGAACTTTTCAAAGTAGCCGGCAAACAGTGTCCAAAGCCCCTCAACCATATCAAGAGCGGACGGAGTTTCGCGACGTGCCCATACCAAGGCTAGGGCAAAGCTGAGCACCAAAAAGAGGCAGGAGAGTAGCTGGACATATTCGATGATTGGCAAGCTGCCGATCAGCAACAAAACTGCTGGGCGAACAAGGCGTGATCGTGGGCGGATGTCGGCGGTCGCGACAAAAAACAAAGCTATGGTGAACAATGCGAGGGAAATACCGACCTCGACCTCCCAAAACAATCTGTCCGCAAGCGCAACGATCAGCAAAAGGGCAAGCGATTTGGGTAATGCAGTGTCGCGGCGTTCGTGGTCGGTATCCGAGGGCGGCGGGGTTTGGTCGTCGCTGAACCACCAGGCGTCTCTGGCAAGTGCATTGGGCAAGCCGCGGCGTTCGAATGTTGGTGTCATTGATTTGTCCCTCTTTTGTTAAGAGGGGTTGTGCGGGATTGAGCGTGCAGTTCCGGATGGGGAGTTGTGCAGGTTTTGTGCAGGCAGCTGGTTTTGCCAAAGAAAAGCGCCGCTTGGAGGGTCCAAACGGCGCTTGTTGATACTGTTGGAGGCTTTTTAGCCGGAAAAGGCTTGTATCGTCAAAAAGATCACAGCAGAGAGCAGGGCCGCAGCGGGCACGGTGATGATCCACGCGGCGATGATCGTCATGAAGTGGGAGCGGCGCACCAGTTTGCGACGACGGCGTTCCTGCGAGGTCAGGGCCGGGCGATCCGGCACAGCCAGACGAGCCTTGCGCAAACGACGCTCGGAATCCCATTCGCGGAAAAACCCGACACCGAACACACCGCCAACGGCGATATGGGTCGAGCTAACCGGTAGGCCCAGCCAGCTGGCGACGATTACAGTGATCGCAGCGGACAAAGCCACACAATAGGCGCGCATTGGGTTTAGCTTGGTGATTTGGCTGCCGACCATCCGGATCAACTTGGGGCCGAACAGGAACAAACCGAACGAGATACCAAAGGCACCGATAATCATAACCCAGCTTGGGATCGAAATCGCGGCGGTGAAATCACCGGTGCCTGAGGCCTGAACAATCGCGGCCAATGGGCCAACGGCGTTTGCCACGTCATTGGCACCATGCGCAAAGCTTAGCAACGCGGCGGAAACCACCAGCGGGATGCCAAACAGAACCTTGAGCGATTTGTTGCGGTTTTCAAGGCCGACAGATTGCTTGCGGATGATCGGGATCATCGCCAGCCAGATGCCAACACCAACCGCACCGCCAATCATGATGGCAGTCGGGAGATCAATCTTGATGATTTTTTTCAGGCCTTTGAGCGCAAGGTATGATGCAAACGCACCGGCCATAATACCAACCAAAACCGGCACCCATTTGCGGGCCTGTGCGATTTTGTCGTCCTGGTAAACGATCTTTGCCTTGATGAACCAAAGGAACCCGGCGGCAATCAGCCCGCCCAAAGCGGGGGAGATCACCCAACTTGCCGCGATCTTGCCCATGGTGGCCCAGCCAACGGCACCAAATCCGGCGGCCGCGATCCCGGCCCCCATAACACCGCCAACCACCGAATGGGTTGTCGATACCGGTGCGCCTACCCAAGTGGCGAGGTTTACCCAAAGCGCCGAGGACAACAAGGCTGCGAGCATGGCCCAGATAAAGACCTCGGATGTTTGCATGCTTTCAGGGGCGATGATGCCCTTGGCGATGGTTTTCACCACATCCCCACCGGCCAAAAGCGCGCCGGCGCTTTCGAAAATTGCTGCGATTGCGATGGCTCCCCCCAAGGTTAGCGCATTCGCCCCAACCGCCGGGCCCATATTGTTGGCGACATCGTTCGCACCAATGTTAAGCGCCATATAGGCCCCAAACCCGGCGGCGATCACCACAACCATTGTGTTGTCGGATTCGCCAAATAGCAGCATGGCGAGGAAGCCGGCGATCACGATAAAGATGGCGGCAATGCCAGGGCCAACCATCGGGCGGGCGACATAGGCCGTGGCCTTTTCCATCGTGGAAAATCGGCCAAGATCGCGATCAAGCGTATCAAGATGGTCTGGGTCGAAGTTGTTCTGTGTCATGGCACCCCACCGTCACAAATCCGTTACGTTTTCGTTACGTTCGGTAGTCTGCTTAGGCCTTCAAATCAACAGTTGACAGGTGTGTCATCTGACTTGCGGGTGGGCAAAATGTCACTGTCGCTTTGGTACAAATAAAATATACCAATTAAAGCGGCGTTTGGATTGGTACACTGACACCTTTAACCTGCCGGCTTTGGGCGCGGGGTCCCTTCGCGGAGGTCATATCTGACTGCTGGACGTGTGGTTTTTCGAGGCAATTGAATTGGCGTTGTCCAAATGGTCAAACAAGCGCTGGACCACGGCGCTTTGCGTGCCTAACCTGCGATCATGTTTGCATATTTAACCAAACGCGTGATTGCACTCTGCCTCAGCCTCGCTGTCGCGTCTTTGGTCATTTTTCTGGTCGTCGAAGTCGCGCCGGGCGATCCCGCGAGCTACATGTTGGGGATCAACGCGCAACCCGACACAATTGCGGCGTTGCGTTCCGAACTTGGACTCGATGTTCCAAAATACCAACGCTACTTGAACTGGGTCGGCGGAATGTTGGTTGGTGATTTTGGCACGTCCTATACTTACCGCAGCCCCGTGTCCGATATGGTGGCGGATCGTTTATGGATTTCCTTGCCGCTTGCGATCATGGCTCTTTGCCTGTCCACGATCATTGCGATTCCGGCCGGGGTTCTTGCCGCGTCTCGCCGTGGCAAGTTTGCGGATGCCGGGGTTATGACGGCCACACAGCTTGGCGTCGCGATCCCAAATTTCTGGTTTGCGATGCTGCTTGTTGCATTGTTTGCCATCAAATTGCGCTGGTTTCCGTCGGGCGGGTTTCCCGGTTGGGATGATCCGGTCAAAGCGCTCACTGCGCTGACTTTGCCCGCCGTTGCCTTGGCCTTGCCACAGGCCGCGATCCTGACGCGTGTGATGCGGTCGTCCTTGATCGATATTCTGGGCGAAGATTTTATGCGCACCGCCCGTGCCAAAGGACTTACGCGCCGTCAGGCGCTTTGGCGGCACGGGTTGCGCAATGCGCTAATCCCGGTTCTGACCATCATTGGCCTACAGTTTTCGTTCCTTTTGGCCGGTGCGATTATTATTGAACAGGTGTTCTACCTGCCCGGCCTCGGACGTTTGGTGTTCCAAAGCATCTCGCAGCGTGATTTGATCGTCGTGGAAAGCGTCGTCATGTTGTTGGTCTTTGCCGTGATCACTGTCAATTTTATTGTCGACCTAACTTACGCGCTGGCTGACCCTAGGTTGAGGCGATCGGCATGAACAGAAACCTGATTGTCGGTCTCGTCCTCACCTGTCTCTTTATCGTAGCGGCCTGTGTGTCCTTTGTCTGGACACCGGAAAACACGGAATCGATGAATATTTCGGCGCGGCTGCACCCGCCGGACGCGGTGAATTGGCTTGGGACGGACCACTTTGGGCGTGATCTTTTGTCGATGGTCATGGTCGGCGCGCGCACGTCAATAGCTGTTGCCTTGGTTGCGGTTGGTATCGGCATGGGCTTTGGCGTACCGCTAGGGTTGGCCGCAGCGGCGGCGCAGGGTGGAATGTTGGACGAGTTGATTTCGCGCCTCAACGATTTGATTTTTGCCTTTCCATCGCTGGTCATAGCCATCCTGATTACGGCGGTTTTCGGGGCCGGTGCGATAAACGCAATCATCGCCATTGGGGTTTTTAACATCCCGGTTTTTGCGCGCTTGTCGCGTGGGGCGGCGCTTAGCCTCTGGCAGCGCGAGTTTATTCTAGCGGCGCGCACGGCGGGCAAATCCGTGACCCGGATCAGCGTCGAACATATCCTCCCAAACATTGCGAACTTGCTGATCGTACAAGGTACGATCCAGTTTTCGCTCGGCATCTTGGCCGAAGCGGGCCTATCTTATGTCGGCCTCGGGGCGCAACCACCCTTGCCGTCTTGGGGGCGGATGTTGGCAGATGCGCAAACCATGGTTTCACTCGCTCCGCATGTGGCCATTGTGCCGGGAATGGCAATTGTTCTGATGGTGTTGGGCCTGAACCTTTTAGGTGACGGTTTGCGTGACGCGCTTGACCCGCGTTTGCAAGCGAGGCGGGCGTGATGAGCGTGCAACCTGAACCCACCCACTTGCTCGAGATCGACAGGCTATCGGTTTCGATTCATGCCAGGGTGATCCTAGATCAGATTTCGGTACAGATATCCGCCGGAGAGATTGTTGCTTTGACCGGAGAGTCCGGCTCTGGGAAATCCATGACAGCCTTGTCTGTGATGGGATTATTGCCAAATCAAACAGAGGTCAGAGGTGCCATTCGGCTTGATGGACAAGACCTTTTGACCCAAAGCGAAGCCGAACTCTGCGACATTCGCGGTCGCGACATCGGCATGGTGTTTCAAGAACCAATGACCGCTTTGAACCCGGTGCGCACGATCGGGGATCAGGTGGCCGAAACGATCCGTGTCCACACCAATGCCTCGCGGTCCGATGCATTGGCGCGCGCGGCCGAGGTGCTAACCCGCGTTGGTTTGCCCCAAGACCGGTTTCCGCTTGGCCGCTATCCGCACGAATTGTCGGGCGGGCAACGCCAAAGGGTGGTGATTGCCATGGCAATCGCCTTGCGCCCCAGACTTTTGATTGCTGATGAACCGACCACGGCTCTTGATGTCACAACGCAGGCGCAAATCCTTGATCTGCTGCGTGACCTTAGCCGGACCGAGGGCATGGCCGTGATGATGATCACCCATGACCTTGCCGTTGTGTCCGATATGGCGGACAAAATCGCCGTTATGAAATCGGGTGAAATTGTCGAACAGGCCCCGACGCGGCAATTGTTCGCCAATATGACCCACCCCTACACACGCGACCTGTTCGAGGCCTCGCGCCATCAGGCCAATATGCCCGATCCGATCAAGGCCCCGGCGTTGTTGCAGGTTCAATCGGTGTCTTGTGACTATCCGCTGCCCCGGCCGCATCCCTTTGCCAAACGTCCGGCTTTTCGGGCCGTTCGGGATGTGAGTTTCGAGCTCCAAGACGGAGAGCGTGTTGGCCTTGTCGGTGAATCGGGTTGTGGGAAATCGACCCTAACACGGGCGATACTGGGGTTAAGCGAAACGACAACCGGGACAATCCTATTCAACGGAACACCGGTTTTTTCGCATGGCCAGCCCAATCCGGATGTTCAGCGTCAGGTGCAGGTGGTGTTTCAAGACCCCTACGGAAGTTTCAACCCCCGCCATCGGGTGCGACGCCTAATCACCGAACCCTTTCACCTATTGCCAAACCCGCCAACCGGCGCGGATCGGGAAAAGGCCATCGCCAAAGCGTTAAGTGATGTTGGTCTGTCGCCGGAGGATGCCGACAAGTTTCCGCACGCCTTTTCCGGTGGTCAGCGCCAGCGGCTTGCGATTGCCCGCGCTCTTATCATTCGGCCAAAGCTTATTGTTTTTGACGAAGCGGTTTCGGCGTTGGATGTGCGGGTACGGGCGCAAATCCTTGATTTGATGGCGGGCCTGTGCCGCCAATATGGCTTGGCCTATCTGTTCATTTCGCATGACCTTAGCGTGGTGCGCTCAATCACCGACCGGGTGTTGGTGATGCAGCGAGGCGAGATCGTTGAACAGGGCGCAACCGAACAGATTTTCCAATCGCCTAGACATCCCTACACTCAATCCTTGATTGCCGCCGCACCGCAATTGCCCGAACTAGGAGACCCAAATGCTGCCTGACCTTCCCTTTGATCCAAGCCAGCTGTTGATAGGTGGGCAATGGCGAGACGCGTCTGACACTCTCGCGCTGACAAACCCGTCTGACGGCTCCGATTTGGCGCGTATTGCCAAAGGCACTGCAGCGGAAGTTGATTTGGCGGTGCAAGCGGCACAGCACGCATTGGACGGCGACTGGAGCAGTTTTACCGCCGCAGAGCGGGGGCGTGTCCTGACACGGTTGGGGCAGTTGGTTTTAGAAAACGTCGAGCTTTTGACGACACTAGAATCGCTGGATGTCGGCAAGCCCACCAGCCAAGCGCGTGCCGATGCCGTGGCCCTTGCGCGTTATTGCGAGTTTTATGGCGGTGCGGTGGACAAATTGCATGGCCAAACCATTCCCTATCTCAACGGTTATACCGTTTACACATTGCGTGAACCGCATGGGGTGACGGGGCATATCGTGCCGTGGAACTATCCAATGCAGATCATTGGCCGCTCGGTTGGGGCGGCTCTTGCGATGGGCAATGCCTGTGTTTTGAAACCGGCCGAGGATGCCTGTTTGACCGCTTTGATGTTTGCCTATTTGGCAGAACAAGCTGGGCTTCCAGCCGGGGCGTTGAACGTTGTGCCGGGCCTTGGCCGCGAGGCTGGGGCGGCCCTTGCCGGTCATCCGGGAGTGCAACATCTAAGCTTTACCGGCTCGGTTGCGACGGGGGCCATGGTGCAACAAGCGGCGGGGGCCAATGTTGTGCCGGTTACGTTAGAACTTGGGGGGAAATCACCGCAAATCGTGTTTGAAGATGCTGATCTGGATGCGGCCTTGCCGTTTCTCGTGAACGCGGGGCTCCAAAACGCCGGGCAAACCTGTTCGGCCTCCTCGCGCATTCTGGTGCATAGCTCGCGATTTGATGAGGTGTCGACACGTATGGGGGACGCCTATCGCGCCAAGCGGATTGGACCGGCGGACACAGACCCAGACATTGGCCCGTTGATCAACGCGACACAACGTGACCGCGTGATGGCGTTCTTGGACGGCGCATCGGATTTGCCGGTGTTGGCCGAGGCAAGCGTTTCGCCCGATCTGCCGCTGGGGAACTATGTTCCGGCCCGACTGTTTGGCCCCGTCAAACCGGAGCACCCAATGGCGCAACAGGAAATCTTTGGCCCGGTGCAGGTTATCATTCCATTTGAAACCGAAGACGAGGCCGTCGCCATCGCCAATGGCACCGATTATGGCCTTGTTGCCAGTATCTGGACCAAAGACGGCGCACGCCAAATGCGGTTGGCGAAACGGCTCAAGTCGGGTCAGGTCTTTATCAACAATTATGGGGCCGGTGGCGGGGTCGAACTGCCCTTTGGCGGGATTGGGAAATCCGGTCATGGGCGCGAAAAGGGATTTGAGGCGCTGTTTGGGTTTTCGACTTTGAAAACCGTTGCGGCGTTCCATGGGTAGGAGAGAGCGATGAGACTTGAGGGGAAACGCGCCATTGTCACCGGTGCGGCGTCGGGGTTTGGTGCCGGGATTGCCAAACGATTTCTGACTGAGGGCGCACAGGTTGTTGTGGCCGATATCAACGGGGCCGCGGCCCAAGGTTTTGTGGCCGACAATGGTGGCATTGCGTGTACCGTCGACGTCGCCAGCGGCACGAGTGTCAAAGACATGGTGTCCTTGGCGAACGCCGAAATGGGCGGGGTTGATATCCTTGTCAATAATGCCGGAATAACCCATTTGCCGACGCCATTGGAAGACGTGTCAGAAGACGATTTTGACCGGGTTTTTGCAGTGAATTGCAAATCGGTCTACCTCACCGCCAAGGCGCTTGTTCCGCAATTCAAAGCCCAAGGCGGCGGGGTAGTATTAAACGTTGCCTCGACCGCAGGCGTGTCACCGCGACCGCGGCTCAATTGGTACAACGCGTCGAAGGGGTGGATGATCACCGCGACCCGCACAATGGCCGTTGAATTGGCGCCCGAAGGCATTCGCGTCAACGCTTTGAACCCGGTTGCGGGCGAAACGCCGTTGCTCAAAAGCTTCATGGGAGAGGACACGCCCGAAATACGAGAGAAGTTCCTGTCGACAATTCCGTTGGGCCGGTTTTCGACCCCAGAAGACCTTGCTAACGCCGCGCTTTACCTGTGTTCGGACGAGGCCGGCATGGTCACCGGTGTTTGTATGGAAGTTGACGGTGGTCGCTGTATTTAACAACATTTCGAACGCCCCGATGAAAGGCATATGATGACCCCCGGCCAACGCAATTTGATCACCGATATTCCTGGCCTCAAGGTTGGGAACGCCCAAGACCCAGACCTCAAGAGCGGCACAACTGTATTGCTGTCAGACGCGCCGTTTACCACCTCGGTCGCGGTGCATGGTGGTGCGCCGGGCACCCGTGAAACCGATCTTTTGGCCCCTGATAAATCTGCCCCCGGTGTGGATGCTTTGGTTTTGTCGGGGGGGAGCGCCTTTGGCCTTTCTTCGGCGCAGGGGGTGATGGATGCGTTGCATGAGCAGGGGCGTGGATTTCCGGTTTTGTCGGCGCGTGTTCCCATTGTTCCGGCGGCGATCATTTTCGACCTGCTGAATGGCGGTGACAAAGATTGGGGCGAAAACCCCTATCCGGCGCTGGGTCGCGCCGCATTGATTGATGCCAAAACGGATTTTGAAATTGGAACATTTGGGGCCGGGGCCGGGGCGCAAACGGCGATGCACAAAGGGGGTCTTGGCTCGGCCAGCCTTGTCTTGCCAAGTGGCGTGACAGTTGGGGCCTTGGTGGCGGTTAACCCGATGGGAAGTGTGACCACGCCGTCCGGGCATCATTTCTGGGCCGCGGCTTTCGAGGTGGATGGCGAATTCGGCGGGCTGGGCGTGGACCCAAAACCCGACCTCACCCTGCCGCCAAGTCGCAAGGTTCCTGCGATGGCCAGTCTAGGCAACACCACTATCGCGATTGTTGCCACCGATGCCGCGCTGGACAAGGCGCAATGTCACCGCATGGCAGTTGCGGCCCATGACGGAATGGCGCGGGCCATTGTTCCCGCGCATACTCCGATGGATGGCGACTTGGTTTTTGCCGCGTCAACCGGAGCCCGCCAACTGGATGATCCGGGCATTGAACTTGCCGCGATTGGTCATGCCGCCAGCCTATGTTTGGCGCGTGCCATTTCCCGCGCAGTTTGGGAGGCACAGCCCGAATCCGGTGACACTTTGCCGACTTTGAAACAGGATCTTGGCCTTATTTAAGGATCGGTGGGCTATCTGGGTCCGAACCGGGGGTGACGTGTTCAACCTTCTTCGGCTGCGGCGGTTCAGGCAGGTCAAAACGCAAGGCAACCCGTGCCAATTCAGCGGCCAAAATATCGCTGTCATCGACAAAGGTGACGTCTAGCACACCCGCCTCAAGCCCGGAAAACACCAGCGCCTCGTTCACGGCCCCGGCAAGGGCGCGCTGGGCCTCGGGGACCGAGCCGGTTACGCCCAACAAATGCCCTTGGGAGCCATCGTCATAGGTCACAGCGGCTAAATAGGCCGTGCGGGCCAGCCCCGCCGCGCTTGCCAGTTTTGTGTCTAGCGCGGTGATCAACGTGTCGGGCAAGCCACGCGGCGGCGATAGGCGTTCGGGGCGTGCTTCGCGCTCTTCTGGTCCATGATCCAAAGTGCCAGATAGCCATTCCAAGGCCTCTGGCGGCATCAGGAATTCGGAAGGGGCGACTTCGGGGTTCAGGGCCAAGCCGATGTTTTGACCGCTTAGCATTTGCGCCAACGCCCGGCCGGGCAGGGCGGCATAAGGAACCGCTCGACCAGCAAATTGTGAAATCCGGTCTTCGCGATCAAAGACCAAGACAAAAGATGCATCCTGAAGCTCGAACACTTCGGGTGAAATGCTATCGCCCTCTGGTTCTTGGGTGAGCATCAAGAACAGTTCAGCACTTGCCAAAGCATCGTAGAACCGCAACCGCGCGGTATCGTCTTGCGGGGCAGCGTCCATCGCCGCGTAGGCGGTATCGATCACAGTTTCAGTCATCCAGAACCTCTTGGATGCGGGCGCGAAGAACCGGCAAAAGCTCTGCCTCGAACCACGGATTGCGTTTGAGCCAAGCGGTATTGCGCCAGGACGGATGGGGCAAGGGGATCGCGTTGGGCAGAAAGTCGCGCCAACGCTCGACGGTGGCATTTACGCCCTGCGTACCCGGCAAGTGCCATTTCTGCGCATAGCCTCCGATCAGCAACGTCAATTGAACGTTTGGCATAGCCTCGAGCACCTGCGCTCGCCATGTTTTGGCGCATATCGCCGGAGGCGGCAGGTCCGATCCTTTTCGGTAGCCGGGAAAGCAAAATCCCATCGGTAGGATGGCAATTTCCGACGCATCATAAAACTGCGCTTCATTGACCCCCATCCAATCGCGCAGCCGATCACCCGACGGGTCGGTGAATGGTCGCCCGGATAGATGCACCTTCATTCCCGGTGCTTGCCCGGCAACAAGTATCTTGGCGTGGCTGGATACTTGCAAAACCGGGCGTGGAGAATGGCTTGTTTCGGTCAATGCAAACCGATCAGCACAGAGTAAACAGGCGCGAATGTCGTTCAAGAGGTCATCCATTTTCCTGAAATAGCTTGAAAACCGCGTTTGTGCACCCGTCATTTCGAGATTTATCGAAATAACTCTTGCGCCATCTCGTTATTTCGATAAGTCTAGAAATATGAAAATGATCGACTCACCCACACTCACCCTCGAAACCGCAGCGTCCAAATTTGCGGCCCTTGGATCGGAACAACGCCTGCAAGTGTTGCACACAATGGTGCGCGCCGGACCGGATGGGTTGTCGATCGGCGAATTGGGCGAACGGACCGGGATAACCGGGTCGACCTTGACCCACCATTTGAAAATTTTGTCGGCTGCCGGGCTGGTGAAACAAGAGAAAAAGGGCCGCAGCACAATATGCGCCGGGGCCGATTACGCCGAGGTCGAAGCGCTCTCGGAATATTTGTTGCGCCAGTGCTGCGCTGATTGCGACCAACCTGACAAGGATCATCGTCATGGCTGATATCACTCACTCTCAGGGGCCACGTTGGCCGAAACTGTCCAAGGCTTGGCTGGCTACGGCTGTTATTTTGCTGGCTGTTGCCCTGTTTGAAACGCATGAATTCTGGCCAACTGTTGAGTTCACCGCCAAGGCGCTTTTGAACACCGCGCCATTTATTTTGTTTGCGGTTCTGGCCGTCGCTTATCTCAAGGCGACGGGGGCGGAAAACCTCTTGGCCAAGGCATTTGAGGGGCGCGAAACCCGCATGATCTTTCTTGCGGCGCTTTTGGGGGGGCTGTCTCCCTTCTGCTCATGCGAAGTCATTCCCTTTATTGCGGCTCTCTTGGCCGTCGGAGCCCCGCTAAGCGCGGTCATGGCGTTCTGGATTTCGTCCCCCTTGATGGATCCTGCGATGTTTTCGATCACCGCAGGTGGCCTCGGCTTTGAATTCGCGACCGCCAAAATGTTTGCCGCCGTTGGTATCGGCCTACTTGGTGGGATGGGGACCATGATGTTGAAAAACACAGCCGTCTTTACCGACCCATTGCGCGAGAAACCGCAAGTCGGGGGATGTTGCGGTGTCAAAAAACCGTTTTCCGGCAAGCCACAGTGGACGTTTTGGACAGAGTCGGATCGGATCGAAACCTTTCGTAGCACGGCCCTAACCAATGCGCTGTTTCTGTTTAAATGGCTGACCTTGGCTTACCTTATTGAAGCGATCATGATCCGCCATGTGCCCGCGTCTCTTGTTGCTCAGCTGCTGGGTGGCGATGGGGTCCAGCCGATTTTGATTGGTGCCTTTGTTGGCATGCCGGCCTACCTGAACGGCTACGCGGCGGTGCCGCTTGTCAAAGAGCTGCTGGCAATGGGCATGGCACCTGGTGCGGCGATGAGCTTTATGCTCGCCGGTGGCGTAAGCTGCATCCCGGCCGCCATCGCGGTTTGGGCGCTGGTCAAACCCAAAGTGTTTGCCGCCTATCTTGGATTTGCACTTGTTGGGTCGGTGATTGCAGGCCTCGCATGGGGGGCCATAGCCTAAAAAAGAGCATCCTAGAGGGACCGAAGCCGCCGTTCAGTTGCTTGAGCGGCGGCCATAATGTTGTGTGATGGGCTTGCTTCGCGTTGCCCTAGAGGTAACACTCCGTTAAATCCATCCGAAATCCACGCTATTCGGCCTTTGAGGAGACCTCATGTATCGCGTCTGGAACTTCCTGACTAACTATTCACTGCTTTTGATTTTCGGTGCGTTGATCGCGCTCGTATGGGCAAACCTTGATGCTTTGGCACCAGTGGCGGGACAACCGCATTATTGGGCCGATACCTATCACCACTTTGTCGAGTTTGTGATTTGGGATCATGCACCTATCGGGCATATGCACGATGGGCACCGTACACTGACCCTGCATTATTTGGTGAACGACGTCCTGATGGCGTTGTTCTTTGCCATTGCGGCAAAAGAAGTCTGGGAGGCGGTGATACTCGAAAATGGCAGCCTGCGCGGCAAGAGGGCGGCGACACCGTTGTTTGCCACAGCAGGCGGTATGTTTGGCCCGATTGGTGTTTATCTTGGACTGGCGGCAATTATGGGGTCCGATACATATAATGCCGTTGCCAACGGTTGGGCGATCCCAACCGCGACCGACATCGCGTTTAGTTATCTGGTCGGGCGTTTGGTCTTTGGCGCGGGTCACCCGGCGGTTCGCTTCTTGCTTTTGCTTGCGATCGCAGATGATGCAGCTGGCTTGATCATTCTGGCGATTTTCTACCCGTCTGGCGATTTGGCCCCTGAATGGCTGGGTCTGTCTTTGTTTGCTGCCGTTGGTGTGTACATTCTTGCCAACTGGCTACCGCGTCGTATGGATCGCGGGAATCAGGACCGTCCAAATTCGACGTGGGTGCGCAAATACTTGTCCTTTTGGCCTTACCTGATAGCCGCATGTGCGAGCTGGTACGGCTTTATGATGTCCGGTCTCCACCCGGCGCTGGGCCTGTTGCCGATCGTTCCAACATTGCCTCATGCCGACCGGGCCTTTGGCATGTTTGCTGCGGCCGAAGCACATTTGACCGACCTCCTCAATATGGTTGAGCACGCGCTCAAACATCCCGTTGAGATCATTTTGTTCTTCTTTGGTTTGTTGAATGCAGGAGTTGAATTCTCGTCGATGGGCGATGCGACATGGTTGGTTTTGGCCGGTCTTCTGATCGGTAAACCGGTTGGAATCTTGCTGTTTGGTTGGTTCGCTGCTGTGCCGCTCAAACTTGGCATCCCGCAGGGGATGCGGATCATCGACCTTGTCGTCATTGGTTGTGTCGCGGCGATCGGCTTTACCGTCTCGCTCTTTGTGGCCACGGTCGCTTTTGACGCCGGTCCGGTTCAAGATGCTGCGAAAATGGGCGCGCTATTCAGCTTTGCGGCGGCAATTGTATCCATAATTGCAGGCAAAGTGACCCGCGTTCAAAAACAAGACATCTAAAAATCCGCGTAGAATTGTTGCGCATGTAGGCCCCGTTTTGGGGCCTACGTTGTTTTTGTTTCCAATTCTGGTCATAATATGGCCCTAGTCTGCACCTAGACCTAAGGAAAGCCCGCTAAAAGGGCGGTAACGAGCAGAGCCGGGGCAACCCAGATGTTGGAATTTGACATGGTCAGCAAGTCCTTTTGGACTGGAACGCAGCGCAAGGTTATCCTTGATCGCGCGTCTTTCCGTGTGAACTTAGGAGAGTCGCTTGGCATTCTTGCGCCAAATGGCACCGGCAAAACCACATTGATCAAGATGATGGCGGGCCTAGAGAAACCCGATGAAGGCGAAGTGCGTCGTGATTGCCGCGTGTCTTTTCCCTTGGGATTCATGGGCGGGGTTGTGTCTAAAATTTCCGCCCGAGAAAATGCGCGGTTCATTGCGCGCATGTACGGGCTTGATCCAGACTATGTCGAATCCTTTTGCCGTTGGCTTTGTGGTCTCAAAGAGTATTTCGACCAGCCTATCGGCACCTACTCCTCTGGTATGCGGTCTCGGTTTACCTTTTCGCTGATGTTGGCACTGGATTTCGACATCTATTTGATCGACGAAGGTATGCCCAACTCCACCGATGTGGAGTTCAATCAAAAAGCCGGGGACATCCTCGCAGAGCGGTTGCGGACAACTACGATCATCATCGTGTCGCACCAGCCGAAGATTTTGGAAAAATTCGCCCGCAAGGCCGCCGTCCTGATGGATGGCAAATTGCATATGTTTGACACCTTGGAAGAAGCGAAACAGCTCTATGACTACGAAACCCAAGGCTAAGAAGTTCCGCATCCGCCGGTCACCGGCGGCCGAAACTCCGGCAGCGCAGGCCGCTCCGCAACAGCAAGCTCCGGCGCAACCGCGTGCCGTTGGGCAACGGTCTGGTGCGGCTCAGGCGATTGCAGAACAACTCGCCTCCCAAGCCCCGCGGTCGGCAGCACCCCAACCACAGGCCCCACCACAGGCCCGGCCTCAGGCGCAAGCCCAAGCCCAGCCTCAGGCCCAAGCTCCTCAGCCATCTATGGCAGGGCAAGTTGAGACCGCCGCACAGGTCGCATCGGAAACAGACCTAGATGCCATTCGGCGCGAAGGGTTGACCGGACGCCAGTTACGAATGGCCCGCCGGGTTGCACAAAAGCATGGTTTGGCCCCGACGTCTGATTTTGACGCTGTTCGCTTGCTGCGCGTAAAGGGGATTGATCCGTTCCAGCGGACAAACATGCTCGAACTGGTCAAACCAGAAGAGGCCGACCAAGTTCCTCAAAAGCCCGACGGAAGGGTGCAACTGCCACAAACTGTGCAGCTTGAAAAGCAACAATTGCCGTCGACCGAAATGGCCAATCCGGCGGAGCGTCGTGCCATTGAGATCATGAAGATCCAAAAGGAACTTGCCGCACGGCGTCGCAAAAAGCAGATGCTTTTGCTGACACGGCTGACGGCCTTTGTTCTGCTGCCGACATTATTGGCCGGATACTATTTTTACGCTGTGGCAACACCGATGTATTCGACCAAGTCCGAGTTTTTGATCCTGAAAAACGACGGTGGCGGAGCGCAACCTAGCTTCCTTGCCGGGTCGCCCTTTGCAACGGCACAGGATGCGATTGCGGTGCAAAGCTATTTGCAGTCAAAGGACGCCATGTTGCGTTTGGATGCGGATGTTGGTTTCAAATCACATTTTACGGCTCAAGACATTGACCCGATTCAGCGACTTGAAGAAAACCCGTCTAACGAAGAGGCTTACAAGCTTTATAAACGTCACGTAGAAATCGGATTTGACCCGACAGAAGGTGTTATCCGCATGGAAATCATGGCCGCGGACCCTCAGGTTGCGACGGATTTCAGCCAGGCCTTGATTGGATATGCAGAGGAGCGGGTGGATAATTTGTCCCTTCGCAAACGATCAAACGCGGTTCAGGATGCCGAACAAGGTCTTTTGGATGCGGATAATTCGCGCCGCAACGCGCAGGAAAAACTGGTGCGCTTGCAGCAAGATTCCAATGCGGTTGATCCCGAGGCACAAATTGCGGCCCTTCGGTCGCAGATCAACACCTACGAATTGCAACTGCAAGAAAAACGCCTGCAACTTCAAGCGTTGCTAGACAACTCCCGTCCAAACCGAGCGAAAGTTGACGGTGCGCGCGGCGATGTTCGGCGACTAGAGGCATTGTTGGCCGAACTGAACGCCAAAATGGTCTCGGCGACGACGGGTGAAGATTCATTGGCCGAAAAAGCAGCGCAGATCCAGTTGGCACAAGCCGATTTAGCAACCCGAGATCTCATGTTACAGACCGCTTTGCAGACTTTGGAGCAAGCGCGGCGAGAGGCCTCGACACAGGCCCGCTATCTGACAACCTCGGTTGAACCGGTAGCCTCCGAAGATCCGTCTTATCCGCGCAAGTTCGAAAATACGGCCCTCGCGTTTCTGATTTTCGGTGGCATTTATCTGATGATTTCGCTGACTGCCTCTATCTTGCGCGAACAGGTTTCTAGCTAAGGCAATCATCTCAAAGCTCTAAAGCAAAGGCCGTTGCACTGTGTTTTCAGTGCCGCGGCCCATTGCTGTTACGCGTTTAAGCCCAGCTATAGACGGCTCGAATAATGCGCCTGCGACATTGACAAGATGAGGCCTAGGGGGCCATTTGAGCCCAAACAATCTGGGCAAAGGGCAGCTCTCATGAAAATCGCAATGATCGGCACGGGCTATGTGGGCCTTGTTTCGGGCGTCTGTTTTTCGGATTTCGGGCACGAGGTTATCTGTGTCGACAAAGACCCCAAGAAAATCGAGATGCTTGAGCGCGGCGAAGTGCCGATTTACGAGCCTGGCCTTGATGCCTTGATGGCGAAGAACGTTGAGGCAGGTCGGCTCAGCTTTACGCTTGATCTCAACGAGGCAATTGACGGGGCCGAGGCGGTTTTCATTGCGGTCGGCACGCCGACGCGGCGCGGGGATGGCCATGCGGATTTGACCTATGTAATGGCCGCAGCCGAAGAAATCGCCAAAGCGGCCAGCGATTACGTGGTGGTTGTGACCAAATCCACTGTGCCCGTCGGCACCAATCGTCAGGTCAAACAAACCATCGCCAAAGCCAACCCTGACCTCGAGTTCGATGTCGCCAGCAACCCTGAGTTCCTACGTGAAGGGGCTGCAATTGACGATTTCATGAAGCCCGATCGCGTGGTTGTCGGTGTGCAAAATGAGCGTGCCGCCGAAGTCATGGCCGAGATTTATCGCCCGCTTTACCTCCGCGAATTTCCGATTGTGACGACCGATTTGGAAAGCGCCGAGATGATCAAATATGCGGCAAATGCCTTCCTTGCGACCAAGATCACCTTCATCAATGAAATCGCCGCGTTGTGTGAAAAAGTCGGGGCCGATGTCAAACAGGTGTCAAAGGGCATGGGCATGGACAATCGGATCGGCAACAAGTTCTTGCACGCTGGCCCTGGGTACGGTGGTTCGTGTTTTCCAAAAGATACCAAAGCCTTGGCGCGTATCGGCCAGGAACATGCCAGCCCAATGCAGATCACCGAGGCGGTGATTAAAGTCAACGAAGAGGTCAAGCGTCGGATGATCGACAAGTTGCTTGATCTGTGTGGCGGCTCTTTCAATGGCAAGACGGTAGCGGTTCTGGGCGTTACGTTTAAGCCAAACACCGACGATATGCGCGATGCCCCGGCCCTAACCATTGTACCGGCGCTGGTTGGAGGCGGAGCCAAGGTGCGCACCTGTGACCCACAAGGCCAGCACGAAGGAGAGGCGTTGTTGCCCGGCGTGCATTGGATCGAAGACCCCTACAAAGCCGCCCAAAATGCCGATTTGCTGGTCATTTTGACGGAATGGAACGAATTCCGTGCACTCGATCTGAAAAAAATCGCCAACAAAATGGCCACGCCTCACATGGCCGACTTACGCAATGTTTATACGGTCAAAGACGCCAAACGTGCAGGTTTCACCGGCTATGAGAGCATTGGCCGCGAGGGGTTTACACGCGACTGAGGGGACGGCGCCACAGGTAACGGCAAATCATTTGCCGCCTCTGTGAGCGCCTCGCTTCGCATGTTAGGCCTTACGTGCCCGGGGGGGCACGAATGCTGAGGATTTTATGATCCGCTTATTTGCCATGGCGCTTGTCGCTGTGTTCGGTTGTGTCCACTCCGTCTCCGCCGAAGGGCGTGAGATGCTTGGCCATGGACGGCTGGTTTCCAATGATCTTCTGGGCGATTTCAAAGACCGTTGGCAATCTGGGTCTGTCGCTTCGAGCCGTGTCGTAGGATATGGGTGGAACGGGTTCTTGCCGGACCAACCCTTTGATATCTTGGAATATCGCTTGGGTGGTCAGGTCATAACGCCCGAAAATTTCCGCAATCCTGAAGACGGGGACCGCCCCTTTGCCGGGGCTTTGTCGCTGGGACTACACACACATTTTCAACGTGGTGGTACCGAGTTTGCACTAGGTGCGGATTTGGTCGTGACTGGGCCCCAAACCGGTTTGGGGGATTTACACACCGCAATACACGATGTGTTGCAACAGAACCCGGCGAAACCGTCGGTACTCGATGACCAAATCGAAGATGGTTTTCACCCGACGTTTGTTGGAGAAACCGGTCGTCAGTTTGCGGTCGGGCAAGGCGTTATCAGACCGTTCTCTGAGCTGCGTTGGGGCGCAGAAACCTTGGCGCGTGTCGGGGCGGACCTCACATTTGGTCCGGTCGGACAAGGCGAGCTTTTGGTCCGTGACCCGGTGACGGGGCAGCGTTACCGAAGTGTTTATGAGTACGTTCCGGGCATGTCATACGTCCTTGGCGGTGACTTGGCTTGGGTCGATAGCAGTGTCTTCCTCCCGGAGGATCGTGGCTATGCGGTTGAGGAAACGCGGACGCGCCTTCGCGCCGGGATTCATTGGCAAGGCGAGCGCAATGCAACTTTTTTCGGTGTCACCTATTTGTCCGAAGAGTTTAAAGGGCAAGACGAAGGCCAGATGGTTGGATCAATTCGGTTACGCGTCAAATTTTGACGCTAGATAGAATCAGAGAGTGTTGCGGAGGAAACACACATCTAGAAGTTGAGATTATTTCAGCATTATTGCGGGCAATCAATGACTTCCCAGCCCGCAGCCAATTCGTTAACTTATCCTTAATAAAATAAAAAAACGAGGCAGGCAGACAGGTATGGGAACGGGCTATCGAGGCACGTTCGTCATTTCTTGGTCGCAGACGGAAATAGACGGTCTTCAGGCCGCACCACCGTCATCACTTACCGTCGGGGCCGCATGGTCTTGGCTGGGTGAAGCTGTTCGGGTTGATGGACCTACATCAATCTTGCGGCTCGATCAGGCAGATGGCGAAGCCGATATTCGAAGACGCGCAGCGCGCATGGTCAGACGCCTAGTTGGCGCGGCCGTGACACATCAGCCGCGTGTAGACACGGTTGATGTTGAACACCCGCTGCGCGACAGCAGCTTTGTTGTGACGGACGGCAGTCAAAGCTACACCGTCACATTGATCGAAGTTGGTGATGGCGCGCGGCCTTTGTTGATGTTCCTTGATGAGTTGCCGCCAAAGGGCCGTGAACTCTGGGTTGTCCATCACAATATCGAAGCGGCACGCGGCCAGGCCCCGGGTGAGCAAGCCAGCGGGGTGATTTGTTTTACGCCGGGCACCAAAATCATGACACCGCACGGTGCCATTGCGATTGAAGAGTTGCGCGAAGGTGACATGGTGCAAACCAAGGACAGCGGCGCACAGCAAATCCAATGGATCGGCAGCCGCCGTATGACCGGTGCGCGTCTGTTTGCGATGCCGAAACTGCGCCCGATCCGTATTCGCCCTGGTGCCTTTGGCATTGGTGAGCCGGATGAGGAAATCATCGTCTCGCCCGAACACCGGATGTTGGTCAAAGGGGTCGTTGCTCGCGCGCTCTTCAATACGCCGGAAGTGTTGGTCGCAGCGCGGGATTTGGTGAATGGAAACAGTGTGGTACGTGATACGCAGCTACGTGAAGTCACCTATGTCCATATGATGTTGCCACGCCATGAAGTGCTCTTTGCGAATGGGATCGAAACCGAAAGCTTCCATCCTGCGAACACCGCGCTGTCGACAATTCATGACAATGATCGCTCGCGTTTGATCGAGCGTTTGCCGCAAGTGGCGGAAAATCCGCATGTCTACGGATCATACGCGCGGCGTAATCTGTCGAGCTCGGAAGCCGCGATCTTGCTCCACGAAGTGGCCTGACAAAGCGTCAGGCCCCGTCACTTATTCGCGTATTTCATCCGGGGAAACGCCCCAAAGTGCGGTTTTTGGAGCCCAGCCGTTGTAGCCGCCTGCGGTTAGGTGGCACCATGTTGCCCCGCATTCACCCAAGCGCGCGATCACACCGAGTTCGAGCTGAGCTTTGACTGGGGTGTTCGGGTCAGCTCGTTGATGTAATTGTAGAAAATCCTTTTCGACAATCACCGTGCGCACGCCCGACAAAAGCGAATAGTGCACCCATCCGCCCGCGCCATCGCGGTCGCGCACCCGACGCCAATGGCCGTGTTCGGCGGTGATCTCCAACGGCATGTCGCGGCGCTTGTATACCCAATCAATTCGATGGGTGAGAGACGGGCCGCGGCGTACGTTTCCTTCGTTCGCCTTCATCGACACAAAGCGTGGGAGCGGCAAATTGGTGACCGGCCCTTTGTCTTGTCCAGCTGCGACAAGATTGCCAAACACTATGAAAACAAGGCCAAAGGCCATGGTCTTCCAGAACATATTCGTTTCCTGCTCGCGATTATTTCGGCGGGGTTCTTGTGCCTCGTCCGATCCGGGTGCAGTTTAGCGGAACAAGGGGCAATCATGGAAGTTGGGGGAGAGCCTGTATGTCATCAAAACGTATAAGTGTTGTTGTGACGCGACGCTTGCCAGAGGTCGTAGAAACACGTCTGAAAGAGTTGTTTGATGTCTCACTGCGAGACAGCGACACCCCAATGACGCGCGACGAACTCGTCCAAGCTGTTCAAACAGCGGATGTTCTCGTCCCAACGGTCACCGACAAAATTGATGCCGGTTTGATTGGACAAGCTGGGCCACAGATGAAGTTGATCGCCAATTTCGGGGCGGGCTTTGATCACATCGACGTGTCGACAGCCCGTCAGCGCGGCATTTTGGTTTCTAACACCCCCGGCGTGGTTACCGAAGACACCGCCGATATGGTCCTTGCGTTGATGCTAGGCGTGACTCGCCGCATTCAAGAAGGGCTTGCCGTGATGCAGGCCGGTGATTGGCAAGGCTGGGCACCGACGGCCTTCCTTGGCGGTCGCTTGGGTGGGCGCCGATTGGGTATTTTGGGCATGGGCCGCATTGGTCAAGCCGTTGCTCGCCGCGCGGCGGCGTTTGGTATGCAAATTCACTATCACAATCGCCACCGCCTACGCCCTGAGGTTGAGGACAGTTTGCAAGCGACCTATTGGGATAGCCTTGACCAAATGGCGGCGCGCATGGACGTGATCAGCGTTAATTGCCCCTCGACCCCCAGCACGTATCATTTGCTTAACGCTCGCCGCCTTAAGCTCCTCAAGCCCAGCGCAGTGATTATCAACACATCGCGTGGCGAAGTGATCGACGAAAACGCTCTTACACGCATGCTCAAGGCCGGGGAATTGGCCGGGGCCGGATTGGACGTTTACCAACACGGCATCAAGGGGAACCCAGATCTGCGTAATATGCCCAACGTCGTGATGTTGCCCCATATGGGGTCGGCAACCGAAGAAGGGCGGGTTGAGATGGGTGAAAAGGTTATCATCAATGTCAAGACATTTGCCGATGGCCACCGCCCACCGGATCAGGTAGTGCCTGCGATGCTCTAGGCATCATTTGAGGGAACACATCATGGCCAATTGCGTTTTATGCAAAGCAGCGGAAACCGCGACGGTTGACGTGTTGGGGTGTGATGTCCCTGTTGACCTATGCGCGACATGCCGGGCTGGCGTCGATGACGGCCCCAAAGATGCGCCGCATTGGCAATGTTTGAACGACGCAATTTGGAGCACAGACGCGCCGGTCCAGGTTTTGGCTTACCGATTGTTGTCTCGCCTCGATGCCGCATGGGCGCGTGATTTGCTGGACATTGCCTATCTGGAATCTGAGCTTTTGGAGATCGCCAAGGCCGGTTTGCCGGATGAAAATGCCATCGTGCATCGGGATGTGAACGGAACGGTCCTACAAAACGGTGACACCGTCACGCTGATCAAAGCCCTGCCAGTCAAAGGGGCGGGGTTCACCGCAAAACAAGGGACTGCGGTGCGCAAGATTTCCCTTGAGATGGACAATGCCGAACACATTGCCGGCCGGGTCGAAGGCCAACGGATTGTTATCTTGACCAAGTTTGTGAAAAAAGCCTAACGGCGTCAGGGCGTTTGCGGTGTGAGGGTCAACTCGGGGAGCAGCACGCCAAAAGCGTTCTGTTCAAGGCCGAACCACGCAATTGCGGCCGGAATATCCTGCAAGACTTTGCAGCGCACCCGACTGGTTTCATCAATACGCGCTGCGTAATCGAGCAAGAGCGGATAGTGCCCGGTATTGCTGGTTACAATGGCAATGTCCCACGGATCCGCCATGTCGTCCCCGTCTGAAGCGACAAGATCAGCCATGACCGCCGCCGCGTCGTAAAACACCTTGAGTTCGTCCAAAGCACGTAGATCATTCAGGGCGTATTTCACCTTTTCTGCGCCGGGTGTTGCCAAAAACCTCTGGTATGCTGCGGACACATCGGCAACCGATACAGAACCGGTATAAACCGTTCGCAACAATCGTTGCTCTGAATAGACCTCAACCGAAATGGGCACCGTTTCATCCTTTGTGTTACACGATTGCCAAACTAAAGCCTTAGCTGGTCGACAGAAAACACACGACGTAGGGTGACTTTAGTTGGCGTCACCTCCTAGTGACATATGGGCCATAATCTGACCATGATCTGAGGCAAGTTTGTTATAGGGCGCTTCGGGGTGGCTGCCGTCGGTGAGGTGGTCGTTGAACACGCTGAAATACTCCATCTCACCTATGCGGCCTGCAAAATCCGGGTGAAAATGGCGAGACATGTAAATCTGGTCGATGCTTTCAAATACGCCACCAAAGGCCGTCGTATAAACCATGTCGCGCGCGGATTTACGCACAAATAGCTTTTCCGCCGAATGTAGTTTCCGAGCGGTGATGTCCTCGGTGATCTGTTCGTTTTCCGCATCGCTATAACGATCACCGGAATGCTCGGCATCGTGACGCAACATCCAGGCGTAATTCTTGAACGGGGTTTCGCCGGAGATGATCTCGGAGCTGACGGCATGTTCGCCGTCGTTGAAATCCCCCATGACCATGACTGGCCGACCAAGGTCGATCTCCTTAAGGATTTCTCGGCGCAGTACCCAAGCCTCGGCCATGCGGCGTAGCCCGGCGCGCAACGCGCCCATGGCGCGACCCATCGGGTCATATTGTGTAAGATCGGCCGGGCCAGGGCCGTCATATTCGCCCAGCTTGGATTTCAGGTGGCAGTTGAAAACCGTGATGATCTGATCCCCAACCGGGATGCGGGCTTTGAGGATTGGACGCGACACGCGGCGCAACCGGAAATGCCCGGCGTCGTCTTCCATTCCGCGCAAGGCGGAAAACGGGATGTCGAGCGGTTCGGCGAGGTCTTGGATGATCTCTGGCGGTTCTGCGAACCCGAACCGAGACAAGATCGCCAATCCGGGGCGACGTTGACCCGGTTCACCGCTGTCGGCGGCATTGGGGGCAAAGGCAACTTCGGCATCACGATAAGGCGCGACCGCCAAGCGCCGGAAAATGGCCTTGCGGTGATATCGCTTAGAACGATCCGGAACCGATGCCGCGTTCAAGGCATCTGCGCGTTCCGAGGCCTCATCCAGAACCGCTTGAAGGGCTTCTTCCTCAAAAATCTCCTGAAACCCGACAATATCTGCGTTCATGGTGAGCAATTGATCGGCCAACCAATCCTGTTTCCACGCGTATTCCTCGGGCGTGTAGGTTTGGAATTTGTAGTATTCCTTATCCGCACCAATCAGGTTTTTGACGTTGAAAGAGGCAATGGTGAATTGGGTCATGATGCGGCCTGTGCGATGCGTTTGAGTGTGATCATCATGATTGACGCCGAAGCGGCAAGAGGGAAAGCCACGATCAAACGGGTTTTGACTTTGGACTTGGTACAACTATAGATCATACGGGTAGTCTGATTTGAGGGTAGGATTTTGAAATTATTGATAAGTATTGGCCTGATTGCCTGTGTTACAGCCACGTTTGCGCAGGCCGCGCCCAGCGCACAACAAACATGTAAAAAGATGGTCTCAGAGGGACGTGCAGGCGGAAAAACCCAGCAACAATGCCATTGTATGTACCAAGTCGCTGATCAAACCTTGGATGATGACATCAAGGCGCTCATGTTTGACGCTTGGTACAATGGAACGAACAATATGGCGGCTTTAGAGAAACTGCCCGGTCGCGCCCGCGTGAAAAAGCAGTTGAAAAGAATGCAGAAAGCTTCGGTCAAATACTGTTCGTAACGGCATTTGGAAATCCGGAGACCGCATCAAACGGTCTCCGGTTGATCAGTGGATTTAGACGTCCTTGTAGCTGATTTCCTTGGTATCAGCGCCGGGGCCAACCTTGGAGCGGCGTACCAAAAGGCGGTTCAACGCCTGGATATAGGCCTTGGCCGAGGCGACAACCGTATCGGTATCGGCGGATTGGCCGGTGGCGATGTTGCCATCTTCTTCGAGACGAACGGAAACCGTCGCCTGCGCATCGGTGCCTTCGGTGACGGCATGAACCTGATAGAGCTGCAGGCGTGCGGTGTTGGGGTGCAATTCGCGCACTGCACGGAAGGTGGCATCAACCGGGCCGTCCCCTTTGCAGGTCGCCGTCACATCTTGGCCGTCGATCTCCATCTCAAGCTCGGCCTCGGCCTTGCCACCGGTGCCGCAAACCACCCGCATATTGACCAGCTTCAGCTGAGTCTCATCGTCCTCGGCGGTGGACACCAGCGCGAGAATGTCGTCGTCAAACACCTCTTTCTTGCGATCCGCCAGTTCCTTGAACCGAACAAAGATATCCTTGAGCTGGTTGTCTCCGACCTCAATTCCGAGCTCTTTGAGCTTGGCGCGCAAAGCAGCGCGGCCCGAGTGTTTGCCCAATGGCAAGGACGTCCCCGCCAGCCCCACATCTTCGGGGCGCATGATTTCAAAGGTTTCGGCGTTTTTCAGCATGCCATCCTGATGGATGCCGCTCTCGTGGGCAAAGGCATTTTTGCCAACAATCGCCTTGTTGAACTGAACCGGAAAGCCCGCGACAGTCGCAACACGGCGGGAGATATGCATGATTTTCTTGGTGTCGATATTGGTCTCAAACGGCATGATGTCACCGCGGATCTTGAGCGCCATAACCACCTCTTCGAGCGCGGTGTTACCGGCGCGTTCTCCAAGGCCGTTGATGGTGCATTCAATCTGACGGGCACCGCCTTCGACAGCGGCCAGCGCGTTTGCCGTCGCCATGCCAAGATCGTTGTGACAGTGCGTGGCAAAGACAACCTCATCGGC
>NZ_JBZXVN010000007.1:0-103032 GCF_058892305.1 Pelagimonas sp. | reverse complement strand
TTGATCGCAATCTCAACCACACGACACAGGTAATCCCATTCGGTGCGTGTCGCATCCATTGGCGACCATTGCACATTGTCGGTCAGGTTGCGCGCATGGCTGACGGTTTCGTGGATACGATCCGCCATCTCATCCATGGTCAGGTTCGGAATGGCCCGGTGCAAGGGCGAGGTGCCGATAAAGGTGTGAATACGCGGTTTCGCGGCCAGCTTCACCGCCTCAAAACAGCGATCAATGTCAGGCAGCTGCGCACGCGCCAACCCACAGATCACCGAGTTTTTTGAGCGCTGGGCGATCTCGGAAACAGCACGGAAATCGCCTTCGGAGGCGATCGGAAAACCCGCTTCGATAATGTCGACGCCCATGTCATCCAACAGCTCAGCAATTTCGAGCTTTTCGTCATGGGTCATGGTTGCGCCGGGGCTCTGTTCGCCGTCGCGGAGGGTTGTGTCAAAAATGACGACTCTGTCTTTGGTCATGGTCTTTGGTCCTGATCAGATATGCGGTTTGGGGGCAGGCGCACGGTCGCTATCCCCGGAATTTGGTTCGCCTTTGGGTTCAATCAAAAGCACTTTGACTTCTTTTTCGGCGCGCGGGCGGTGGATCACCCCGGCGGGCACGACAACCAACTCACCGGCACCAAATGTCACCGGATCATGGTCTTGATAATCCATGGTGACTTCGCCTTCGAGCATCAAAAAGAAATCATCGGTCGTGTCATGTTTGTGAAACGGGTATTCACCCTGAAACTTCACAACCATCACATCGTTGTCATTATAGCTGGCGACCACATGCGGGTCCCAATGGCTATCGAACATCGCTAGCTTGTTTGCCAGATTCACTTTGTTCATGGAGTTTTCCTAACTGATATGCGGGATTATCGGCGCGATCGCATCTCCTCTGAGCACGCGCGCCGCAATGGCCGCGCTCAGAGGCGAGCTAGGAGTAGGTCAATGCACAAGCCATCGCGCCCGGAAAGCGGGCGACGCGCAAACGGCACCGGAAGGCGCGCGATTTTGGCGATATGTGTGGTCATTGACATGGGCCGGACTATACCGCGCTCGGCGTGAATGAAAAGTGGATTTTGCAGGTTTTTTGCCCAAACGCTTTGGTGCGCTATGTCCTTGATCAAAGGAGAGACCATGCAACGGGCATTGATCATAGGGGCCAGCGGTGGAATTGGCGGTGCGCTATCCAAGGCGATTGCGGCGCGCGGGGGTGCGCTTGATACCCTGTCACGCAGCCAAACCGGGTTCGATATCACCGATGAGAGTTGCGTTGACGCGCAGTTGACTGCGCTGAGCGGACCTTACGATTTGGTTTTGATTGCAACAGGGGCGTTGGAAATCGCCGGGGCCACACCCGAAAAATCAATCCGCACCCTGACCGCACAGGCAATGGCCAATCAGTTTGCCCTGAATGCCATTGGTCCGGCCCTTGTGTTGCGCCATGCGGCTCGGTTGTTGCCAAAGGACCGGCGCAGCGTGATCGCGGCCCTATCTGCGCGGGTTGGCTCGATTAACGACAATCGTTTGGGTGGTTGGACAAGCTATCGAGCCTCGAAGACCGCGCTCAATCAGATCATCCGCTGTGCAGCAATCGAACTGTTACGCAGTCACAAAAACAGCATCTGTGTCGCCTTGCACCCCGGCACCGTGGCAACGCCTTTCACGCAAAAATACCTTGGTCGGCATCCTTCGGTGGCACCGGAAACCGCAGCGGGTAACCTTTTGCGGGTGATTGACAATCTGCAACCGAACCAAACCGGCCAATTCTATGATTGGGCGGGCGAACAGGTGCCTTGGTAATGTTCAACCGCCTGTGCAAATAACGGCAAATGGATTGTTTGAGCTTGCCCTGACCTACGGCATAATAGGATAAAAGCCATGGCAAAATGTGTGATACGGGTGGGCAGATGATAAAACGACTTGCGACATGGGTCAGCATTGCAATCTTGGCTGGCGGGGCGGCCTTTGCTCAGGCGCGGGATGCCAGCTCGGTCTACTTTTTCGGCAACTCTTTGGTGCACCACCTGAGTGAAGAGGACGACCACACCAACGTGCCCCATTGGCTCAATGAAATGGCCAAGATTGCAGGCAAGGATTTTGCCGTCGAGGGGCAATGGGGATTTTTGCGCAATTTCGCCGAGGGTCTGCCTCCGGTGCCAAATTGGAGCTTTCCGGGTGTCAAAGGCGCGGGTCGCAATGGGTTTGGCAATACCGGATTTGACGCGGTTGTCGTAACGCCGGCCAATTTTGTTCAATATCAAAAGCCCGACGCCCCCTATGACGGCGAAAACCCCAATGATGAAAGCCCTTTGGGGGCCATGATCAAGGTATTTGACTGGGTTGCGCAGCAAAGCCCCGAGACGCGTTTGTTTGTCTACGAAGGCTGGGCCGAAATGGGTGGGATTACCGGTGGCTTTCCACCAAGCGCGCGCGGGCTTCGCCGCTATCACAAGTTCAATCAGGGCGATTACCACGCGTGGTATGAGGGGCTGATTGACACTTTGGACCTGACCCGGCCTGATCACCAAATCCAACTGATCCCTGTTGCCTCTGTCCTGTCGGATTTACTCGCCGATGGCGGTGTTCTCGAAGGGTTGCCAGCCGAGGCACTTTATTCAGACGACGCGCCGCATGGCACACCGACGCTTTACCTTTTGGCGGCGATGGTAACCTACTCTTCGCTCTATAACGAAAAGCCGCCGGTAGATTTCCGCCCCCCTACCACGCTGCATCCCGATATCGTCGACAAGTTCGCGCAGGTTTCTGAGCGGATTTGGCAGGCCATGCCGGAGACCCAAGCGCTTGAGCGCGCGTTAGAACAAGCGCCGCAAGCCGTTGCAGAGCAGGCAGAGGCAGTGGAAGCAGCAATGCCGGAACGATTGGCCGTTGCCTTGCCGCCAAGCGGCGCGCGGCCAAATGGAATTCCGGTGTTGGGCATGGGGCTAAATGGCATTTCAGATTGGTCTACACAGCACCCGTTTCTTGACCTGATGAAATCCGCGCGCGGGTGGGTTGGCCACAAAGGAAGCCAATGGGGGGCGGTGAGCACAGAAGAGCTTCGCGCCGGTGGTTTTTTGGATGAAAACGGCTGGCCTATTGGGTTGCCCGAGGGGGTGACTGCGCTCGAAGCCGTTTTATTGACCAGCCAACCGGAAGGGTCAAAATCGCTCTCGGGGAAATATGTGCTGACCTATGAAGGGCAGGGCAAATTGCAACTCACCGGGCGCGCCAAGCGGGCCAAATATGACGATGGTCAGGTCACCTTTTCCTATAGTCCCGGCGAGGGCTTGGTTGGCTTGAAACTCACCGAAATTGACGCGCAAAACCCCATCCGCAATATTCGCATTCTGAAGCAAGAGCATGTTGAAATGTACGCGGCGGGCGCGTTGTTTAACCCGGCGTGGATTGAGCGTATTCAAGACATGCGATCAATTCGGTTTATGGACTGGATGATGACCAATGGCTCGCCGGTGACGGGGTGGGAGGATCGTCCACGAATGTCGGATGCGAGTTGGACCCAATGGGGGGTGCCGCTTGAGGTGATGTTGCGGTTGGCCAACCGTGTCGGTGCCGATCCTTGGTTTACCCTGCCGCATATGGCCGATGACGATTATGTCCGCCAGTTTGCAGAGACGGTGAAGGCTGGCCTAGATCCGCGCCTCAAGGTGCATGTCGAATACTCCAATGAGGTCTGGAACCATATCTTCCCTCAGGCGGTTTGGGCGCGGAACCAAGCCACGGACCTGTGGGGCGAGAGTGACACAGGCTGGATGCAGTTCTATGGGCTGCGCGCCGCACAGGTGATGACCATCTGGTCGAATGTCTACGGTGATGCGGCCAAGGATCAACTGGTGCGCGTTGTCGGAACCCATACCGGATGGCCGGGGTTAGAAGAGGATATTCTTCGCGCGCCCTTGGCGTTTTTGCAGTTGGGTGCCTTTCCCCAAGACAGTTTTGATGCCTATGCGGTGGCTGGCTATTTCGGATATGAGTTGGGTACCGACGAAATGGCCCAGGTGATGAACACTTGGCTCGATCAATCCGAAGCCATCGCCACCAAAGCCGGAGAAGCCCAAGGGTTGCGCCGTGTTGCCTTGCGAGAGTTTGTTAAGAAAGCCCGTTTCGAGGCCGCGATTGCCCCGGTGACCTTGGCCTTGCAAGACGGGTCTTTGCGCGAGTTGACCGAAGAAATCTTTCCCTATCAGGCCGCGGTCGCCCGCAAGGCCGGGTTGCGCTTGGTCATGTATGAGGGCGGTACACATGTCACGGCACATGGGGCACAGGTCAACGATGATCGCCTGACCGCCTTTATGACAGAGTTGAACTACACCCCGGAAATGGCCAAATTATATGAGCTGTTGTTGGCCGGTTGGGTTCGGGCGGGCGGTACAATGTTCAACGCTTTTGTCGATGTTGCCCCGGCCACAAAGTGGGGAAGCTGGGGCGCGCTTCGTCATTTAGACGACAGCAATCCGCGATGGGACATGTTGATGGCTTTTAATGCCTCCGGTCCCGGTGAATGGGAAAAGCGTGAACTTGCGGCGTTTAACAACGGCATCACCCGCATCGCGGGCACTGGTAATCAACGTTTGCAAGGGACAACCAACGAAGACGTGCTTATTGCCGGATCGGGGAACGATACTTTGGTCAGTAGTGGCGGAAACGATATCTTGCATGGTGGAAGTGGGACCGACAAGGCGATCTTGCCGGGACGCCCCGAAGACTATCGTTTTGAACAAAACGGAGCGCTTTTTGTGGCCCGCAATGAAACGGCTGTGATCCGGATGTCCGGGATCGAGGAGCTGTTGTTTGAAGACGCTGCCGGGCGCAGCCTTACGGTGGCGGGGCTTTAGCGCCCCATCTGATAGGTGATTTCAGACACCAATGTTTCCGCCCCAAGCGACGCGCGGAAATTTTCCACGACATGGGCGCGACCGGCCTCCGATAGGCGTTGCAACGCCGCTGGATCGCCCGCCAAGGTGCGGATCACCCGCGCCAGTTGGCTCGGAGCTTTGGGTTCAACCAAATAGCCGTTGACGCTATCTTCGATCAATTCACGCACACCGCCCGCGTCGGTGCCAATCGTCGGCACGCCCATTGACATCGCTTCCATATAGGCAACCCCCAAGGGTTCGTGCCACGAAGCCAACACAAACAAATGCGATTCTTCCAACTTTGCTTTGACCTGATCCGCATCAATCGCACCAAGCAGTTTGACGTGATCTTGCAGGTGCAATTTTTTCAGGTGAGCCTCAAGCTCGGTGCGGTACCCGTGTCCGCCGTCATCATCTTCGCCAGCGATCTCGACGCGAATGTCGACACCTTGGTCAATCAATTGGCGTGTGGCCGACATCAAATCCTGATGGCCTTTAACGATGTTCAAACGCCCGCAAGAGAACACCTTGATCGGGCGACCATGTTCAGGGACGGCATAGGGTTTGGAACGGCTTAAGGCTTCGGTATCAACTCCCATTGGCCGAATCGCGATGCGGTCGGGTAGATGACCGGCAAGCTCTTTGCCGATTTCATCCAGAAGCTTTTGAGTGATCACCGTGGCAAAGCTGGCATGTTCCCATTTCAACCGCTGTCCGGGGCCGTAGTCGGACAGGGGGCCATGCAGGGTGTGGGAATATTTGGGGGCCCCCAAGTGATGGGCAAAGCAGGCGATTAAAGACGCGCGCGCACAGGAATGTGCATGAATATGATCTAGTTTCAGTGACTTGGCGTGTTTCGCCAGTTGCTGGGCCGCTGAAAGCGTCAGGACAGCGTCCTTGGCAAACCGGCCGCCTTCGCGCAGCATCCAACCGGGAAGCCCCTTGCCCACTAGGCCCGTTGCGGCAATCGCAGCACTAATTGGGTTGACGCTTCCCAAATAGGTTGTGCGTTCCATAGCCTGATCAGACCAGTCATGGGCAATCAACCCAAGAGGTGGCTTACGCGTTGAAAACACATGTACTTCGTGGCCCATCTCTTCGAGCGCTTGAATCTCGCGCCAAAAGAAAATGTGCGTTTGTCCCGGAAACTGGGGAACAATATATCCGATCCGCAAACTTTGCGTCACTGTGATCTAGCCTTGAAAAGTTGAGCAGCACGCCGCCCTCCCAAAGGCGACTTTCTGAAATAATCTAGGCGTTTCCATTCTTTGGCCATAGTTAACTGCGATGACGTAAGGCATAGGGGGCGGTATTTTCGCAAGGTGTGGCCCCTCGGGTACGGGTTATGATGATGAACAACACAACGGGGGCCGTGCGGCTTTCTGTGATCCTTCCGGCAAATAACGAGGCGGCGCTAATTGGCAGCTGCCTTTCGGCGATTCTGGACTCGGATTGGGATGGGCCGGGCCTGCAAGTGGTCGTTGTCGCCAACGGGTGTTCCGATGACACCGCCGTGCGGGCGCAGGCCATGGTTGAGCCGTTTTCTGATCGGGGATGGCATTTGGAGGTGTTGGATTTGCCGTCGGGGGGCAAGCTTGGCGCACTAAATGCCGGAGACTTGGCGGCCACAGGGGCGATGCGAATTTACTTGGATGCGGATGTCACAGTTAGCCGTGGATTGCTGTGGCAGCTGGCCAATGTTTTGGATAGTACCGCGCCTCGGTATGCGTCTGGGGCGGTCACGATAACCGCCAAAGGATGGGTTAGCCGCGCCTATGCCCGCATCTGGCGTCAGGTTCCCTTTATGGCCAATTGTGTCCCGGGATGCGGAGTTTTTGCGGTGAATGCGGCAGGGCGTGCGCGTTGGGATACCTTCCCAGACATCATTTCCGACGACACGTTTGTCCGCCTAAGTTTCAAACCAGGTGAACGGATAGGCGTTGCTGCGTCATATGACTGGCCAATCGCGGAAGGCTGGTCAAATCTTGTCAAAGTGCGTCGCCGTCAAGATGTGGGTGTCGATGAAATCGGCCATAAATTCCCGGAATTGCTTGCAAATGACGACAAGCCTGACTTTGGAAGTGCTCGCAAACTCGGGATCGCCTTGCGCGATCCGATTGGGTTTACGGTGTATTCTGGTGTAGCGTTGATCAGCAAGTTGACCCGGAACCGCTCCACCGGTTGGAGCCGTGGCAGATGAGCGTGATCGCAAAATTTCAGGGGTCTTCCTTGGGTGCGCGCGTCCTGCGCTCGTCGGCGTTGACCATCGGTGGTTTCGGTATGAGCCAGATGATTCGTCTGGCATCGAACCTCATTCTGACCCGGCTTCTGTTTCCAGAAGCTTTTGGATTGATGGCGTTGGTGATGGTATTCCTTATGGGGCTCGGCCAGTTCTCGGACGTCGGCGTCACGCCTTCCATCATGCAGAGCAAACGTGGCGACGACCGCGATTTCCTTGACACGGCTTGGAGCATTCAGGTGGTGCGCGGCATTGGTCTGTGGCTGGTGGCCTGCGCCTGTGCTTGGCCGATGGCGTGGGTCTATGGTCAGGACCTTTTGCTGCAAATGTTGCCGGTTTCGGCGCTGACCCTCCTGATTACCGGCTTTCGCCCCACCAAAATGGTGACCGCCAACCGGCATCTCAATCTTGGCCGTGTCACCCTGCTTGACATGATCACGCAAATTGTTGGGGTAAGCGTCGGCATCGCCTTGGCGTGGTGGACACATTCGGTTTGGGCGCTGGTGATTTCCGGGGTCCTGGCCGCCGTTGTCGAGGTTATCATAAACTGGCGTTATTTGCCGGGGCCGAGGAACAGGTTCCGTTGGGAAAAGGCTGCGGCGCGTGAATTGATTGGTTTTGGAAAATGGGTTTTCCTTGCCACTGTCTGCGGCTTTTTCTTTAGTCAAGCGGACAAGATTTTGATCGGGAAATTTGTACCTCTGGACATGTTCGGGGTCTACAATATTGGGTTCTTTTGGGCGTCGTTCCCAATGATGCTTGGCGGAATGGTCACGCAAAAAATCCTCATCCCGATTTATCGGGAAACTCCACCAACCGAAAGCCGTGACAACTTCTTGAAATTGCGAAAGATGCGCGTCGCGGTGTCGTTTTTGCTTATGGGATTTGTTGGGGTTTTTGCTCTGTTGGGCGTTTGGATTGTCGATATTTTGTATGACCATCGCTACCTCGATGCGGGGGCTGTGGCGGTCATTTTGGCGATTGCGCAAATGCCGATGCTCATTGTTATGACCTATGACCAAGCGGCCCTTGCGGCCGGGGATTCAAAACGGTTCTTTGTTTTGGCGGCGGCGCGTGCGGTTTTGATGATTGTTTGCTTGCTGATCGGGCTTGAAAGCGCTGGTCTCTTGGGGGCGTTGATTGGCTACGGCGCGGCCTTTGTTTTGGCCTATCCTGTTGTGGTTTGGCTGGCCCGTCGCATGGGCGCGTGGGACCCTTTACACGACCTTGGATTCGCGGCGCTTGGGCTCGCTCTTGCAGCACTGGCGCTCTGGGTCAACTGGGCGGCGATCCTGTCCTTTGCGGGGAAAAGCATCTGAGCCCTCCCGTTTCCAAAGTGGAAACAATATTGCTATGACTGTTTCGCTAACAGTGTCCTGCGCAAAAGATGTGCGGGCAAATCGCGTTTAATTGCGGCACCACACGGCTCGATTACCTCAAATTCGCCCCATTTCCTACGCAATGGGTGCCTACATTGGCGGGATCACACGTGCGGGGTATGGGATTCATGATGAGTGATACAGAAAACTTTGGTGAAAATGACATCGCCATTGTCGGAATGGCAGCGCACCTTCCGGGGGCCGATGATATTGCCAGCTATTGGCGCAATTTGCGTGATGGCGTGTCCTCAATCCGTCGACTCAGCGAAGAGGATCTCAAGTCCGCGGGCGAAGACCCCGGCCTTGCGCGCCACCGCGACTATGTTCCCTTTGCTGCCCCACTCGATGGGTTTGAGATGTTTGACGCTGAGTTTTTTGGGTTTTCCCCAAAAGAGGCGGCCATCATGGACCCCCAGCACCGCCAGTTTCTGGAAACCTCGTGGGAGGCGTTGGAAAACGCGGGTCACATCCCGGAAAATTTCCCCGGTCAGGTCGGTGTTTATGCTGGCTGTGGTATGGGGAGCTATTTCTATTTCAACGTCTGTTCCAACCCTGATCTCGTTGAAAACACGGGTATGTTTTTGTTGCGCCATACAGGCAATGACAAGGATTTCCTAACCACACGCCTAAGCCATATTCTCGATCTCCACGGGCCATCCATTGGCCTCCAAACCGCCTGTTCAACGTCCTTGGTCGCTACCCATTACGCCGCGCAGGCCTTGCTGAACGGTGAATGCGATATGGCGCTTGCCGGTGGCGTGACCATCGAGCTGCCGCAAGGCCGTGGGTATCTCTACAAAGAAAACGAAATTCTTAGCCCGGACGGGGCCTGTCATGCCTTTGATCATCGTGCCAAGGGGACGGTGTTTGGCTCTGGGTCCGGGGTGGTTGTTCTGCGTCGCATGGCCGATGCCATCGCGGATGGCGATCACATTTGGGGCGTGCTCAAGGGTACTGCCGTCAACAATGACGGTGCGCAAAAGGCCGGGTATCTTGCGCCGTCTGTGGATGGCCAAGCCAAAGCCGTGGCCGAAGCGCACGCCATTGCCGATGTAACCGCAGACACCGTTGATTATGTGGAATGTCACGGGACGGGCACCTATTTGGGCGACCCGATCGAAGTGGCCGCCTTGACCCAAGCGTTCGGTGAGACGTCGGACAAAATCGGGCATTGCCGGATTGGCTCGGTGAAAACCAATATCGGCCACTTGGATACAGCGGCGGGTGTGGCAAGCATGATCAAGGCGACCTTGGCCTTGCATCACAAACAAATGCCGCCCTCTTTGGGATTCGAAGCCCCCAATCCCGCCATTGATTTCGAAAACTCCCCCTTCCGTGTCAATGACCGTCTGACCGATTGGCAGGTTCAAGGGCATCCGCGCCGCGCCGGGGTCAATTCGCTTGGGGTTGGTGGCACCAACGCGCATGTCATTCTCGAAGAGGCCCCCGCGCGACCTGCTTCAGAAGAAAGCGATTTTCCGTTCCACATTCTGTCGGTCTCGGGCAAGTCCAAACCGGCACTTGAGGACAACGCCAAACGTTTGGCGGATCATCTGCGTGCCAATCCTGACCAAGACCTCGCCGATGTGGCTTGGACTTTGCAAAACGGGCGCCGCGCCTTTGAAAAGCGGCGGATTGTTGTTGCAGAAACTCATGCCGAGGCCGCCGATCTTTTGGCGAGCGACAACACACGGCGTGTTCATTCACACACGGCTTTGGATACCCCTGAAATCGCCTTCATGTTCCCCGGTGGTGGGGCGCAATATGCGGGCATGGGGCGTGATTTGTACGAAACAGAGCCTGTATTTGCCGAATGGATGGAGCGTGGTCTCGACCATCTCGCGACGCTGACCGACGCCGACATGCGCGCGCTATGGTTGCCCTCTGAGGGCGATCTGGCCCAAGCCGATCAAGCGCTGCGCAAGCCGTCCTTGCAATTGCCGCTCATCATGATCGTTGAATACGCTTTGGCGCAATTGTGGATGAGTTGGGGCATTCAACCCACCGCGCTTGCCGGGCATTCGATGGGTGAAAACACCGCCGCTTGTGTGGCGGGCGTGATGTCGTTTGAAGACTGCATTGGCCTTGTGCATCTGCGCGGAACTCTGTTCGATACGGTTCCGGCGGGGGGCATGTTGTCGGTTGCGATGCCCGCTGATGATTTGCGCCCCTTATTGGGGGATGATCTCGATTTGGGGGCGGTTAACGCGCCTGAGCTTTCGGTTGCTTCGGGCCCGCAAGCGGCATTGGACAAGCTGGAAGCCGAGTTAAAGTCGCGCGACATTGATGCGCAACGTATCCAGATTGATATCGCCGCCCATAGTCGGATGCTTGATCCGATCCTGTCGGATTTCCGCGCCTATTTGCAATCAATCCAACTCAATGCGCCTCAGATTCCGCTGACCTCGAACCGGACAGGGGCGTTGATGACGGCTGAACAGGCGACCAACCCGGAATACTGGGTCGAACACCTGCGCGGTACGGTGCATTTTGCCGATTGCATCGGTGCGCTGGCCGCCGACAACCGTATCTTCCTTGAGGTTGGTCCGGGCAAAGCGCTTAGCGCATTGTCGCGTCAGCATGGTGACGTCACCGCCAACCAAGTTGTCTCTTCCTTGCGCCACCCGGACGATGTCATCCCAGATGACAAGCACATGTTCGAAGTCATGGGCCGTCTTTGGGCCTTGGGCGCAACGGTTGATTGGGACCAAATTTGGGGCGAAGCACGCCGTGTTCGTGTGCCGCTTCCGACCTATGCCTTTCAGCGCAGCCCTTACTTTATTGAACCCGGCAAGGCGGTATCTGACACCGCGCCGCAGTTTCTCATGCGGACCGATGATGTTGCAGATTGGGGATGGAAGCCGATTTGGCGACCGCGCTCGGCGCAGGTTGAGTTAGACATTGCCGATCTTAGCGATGCCGATCCTCAGACATGGTTGATCTTTGCGGATGATGCTGGGGTGGCGTCAGGGGCGACTGCGCAACTGCGTTCTGCTGGCCATGACGTTATTGAGGTGCAGGTTGGCGACACTTTTGCCCGGCTGTCTGATGACCGTTACTTGCTGTCGCCCGAACGAGGGCGCGAAGGCTATGACCTTTTGCTCCAAGACATGTCCGCCCGTGGGTTGATCCCAACGCGGATCGCGCATTTCTGGCTTGTGACTCAAGACGAAAGTCACCGCCCCGGCTCCTCGTTCTTCCACCGTGTTCAGGAACAGGGGTTCTATTCGCTCATGTTCCTTGCTCAAGCGCTGGCAGATGAAGGCACAGCCAAGCCGCATATTTCCGTCTTTACCAATGGCGCGGCGAAATTGCGTGACGAAGCTTTGCCCTATCCAGCAAAGGCGACAATTGCCGGACCGGCGCGCGTCATTCCGCGTGAATTGCCCGGTGTGACCGTCGGCACATGTGACATCGAATTGCCGCTTGCGCCCAAAGCGTCGTTCTTTGGCCGCGCCAAAGCGATGTCGGCCCATGCGGACGCGATGCAAGCGCTGAGCAACCGTGTGCTTGAGGAAATGCTGGCCGAACCCTCTGATCTCGTGTCTGCGTTGCGCGCGGATCGTCGGTTTGAAGCGGCCATGAAACCCGCAAAGCTGGGTGAAACGCCCAAGGTTGAAGATGGCGGCACCTATCTTATCACCGGTGGTTTTGGCGGGATTGGCCTTAGCCTCGCGAATGATTTTGCGACCAAAGGGGCCAAGATTGCTCTTTTGGCGCGCAAAGATTTGCCTGACCGCGATCAATGGGACGACTACGTGGCGCGCCACGCCCCGAATGATGCCATCACCCGTCGCATCCTAGCCGTGCAAAACCTCGAGGCCGCTGGTGCAACGGTCATGGTGCAAACCGCCGATGTGTGTAACCGCGATCAAATGCAGTCTGTGCGTGACACAGTCGAAGCCGAATGGGGCCCGATCACCGGCATTATTCACGGGGCCGGTGTCATTGATGATGCGCCGTTGCTTACCAAAACACCGGCATCCGTCGAAGACGTCTTTACGCCGAAAATTCACGGCACCGAAGTTCTGGGGCAGGTTTTCCCAGATGGCAGTGTCGACTGGATGGTTTTGTTTAGCTCTTCGTCCACCGTTACGGCCCCTGCGGGTCAAATCGACTACGTTGCAGCCAACGAATTCCTAAATGCCTATGCCCGCGCGCATAGCGGCAAAACCAAGATCGTCGCGATCAATTGGGGTATCTGGAATGAGGTCGGCATGGCCGCCGAAGCCGTCGCGGCTCGGGCTGGTGATTTGCCACAGGCCCCGGTTGAAACCGTTGCTTTGCCGCTTTTGGATGAGATGACGTTTGACGCCCACGGCAACCGGGTCTTCCACGCGTCTTATAGCGCCGACGATTGGTTTATTGACGAACACCGGACCAAAGCGGGCGATGCCCTTTTGCCCGGGACCGGCTATCTGACCCTCGCGGCCCATGCGCTAGATGCCCATCACCAAAGTGGTGTGTTCGAATTGCGCGATCTCGACTTTCTGCGACCGTTGCGGGTTGCCGATGGCGCAGCGCGGGATGTTCGGGTTCGGTTGAACCGCACCGACGAAGGGTATGGGTTTGACGTGTTGGCCGACGCCACGTTGAGCGGCCGCAAGGGATTTGCGCTGACTGCTCAAGGGTCACTATCCTTGGTTCCAATGGCGCGCCCTGCGCCGGTTGATTTAAACGCAATCCATGCTCGTTGCGGTGCGCCATCCGGGGTGTCGGGGCAAAAGCTTGCTGCGGCGCAAGAGGTTCACCTGGCCTTTGGCCCGCGTTGGAAAGTGCTCGACAATCGTGCCTTGGGGCAGGGCGAAGGCATCGCGGAACTGTCGCTTCCAACGCTTGCCCAAAACGATGATTGCCTGTTGCATCCTGCCCTTTTGGACATTGCCACGGGGTGGGCAATGGAGTTGATCGAGGGCTATCAGCCAACCCATCTTTGGGTGCCGGTGCGCTATTCCCGCGTCCGTGTTCATGACGCGCTGCCCGATCGTATCGTGTCGTGGGTGCGCAATGCCGCCGACAACCGGGCCGATGCCGAAACCGCGAGCTTCGATGTCACCCTGTGTGATGTGGACGGAAATGTTGTGGTTGAAATCACCGGCTTTACCATTCGCAAGCTAGAAAACTTGGACATTCTGCGCGCCGCTCCGCGTTTGACGGCCGCCGAGGTTGAATTTGATGAGGCCCCAGAGGCCGGGCAACCGCTTTCTGCCGCTGAGGAACGGCTCGCTCACAACTTGTCGCAAGGTATTTTGCCAAGCGAAGGGGTGGATGCCTTCCATCGCGCCTTGGCTTTGGGCGTCCCACAGGTGGTCGTCTCGTCGATGGATCTCGATGCCCTGACCCGGCAAACCGCCGCCTCAACCGCCGATGCGACCGAGGGGCAGAAATTTGAACGCCCTCAGCTCGAAGGGGATTTCGTTGCCCCTGAGAATGAAATTGAACGCCAATTGGCGACATTCTGGGAAGAGCTTTTGGGTGTCCAAAACGTCGGCGTCGAAGATAGTTTCTTTGACCTTGGGGGGCATAGTCTGATTGCTGTGCGTCTCTTCGCAAAGGTCAAGAAAGCCTTCCGTGTTGATTTCCCGATTTCGGTGCTCTTTGAAGCCCCGACGATCCGCAAATGTGCCGCCCTGATCGCCGATCAAGTCGGGATGCCGGACGCCGACGAAACCTCGGATGCGCCCAAAGCTCCGGAACGCCGGTTCCGCCACATCGTGCCGATGCATGATGGCGATGGCGGTGCGCGTCAGCCGTTCTTCTTGATCGCCGGGATGTTTGGCAATGTTCTGAATTTGCGTCATCTGGCCCACCTTCTTGGTGCGGACAGGCCGTTTTATGGCATTCAAGCCAAAGGGTTGATGGGTGGTGAAGCGCCACATGAAATCATCGAAGATGCCGCGCGTGACTATATCGAAGAGATGCGTCAAGTGCAGCCGCAAGGCCCCTATATGATCGGCGGCTTCTCGGGCGGTGGGATCACCGCCTATGAAATCGCCCATCAGCTTGAGGCGATGGGCGAAGAGGTGTCTTTGGTTGTGATGTTGGACACGCCGTTGCCACAACGCCGGCCTTTGTCGCGTCAGGATCGATTGATCATTCAATGGCACCAAGCGCGTGAAAAAGGCCCGTTGTACCCATTCATCTGGTTGAAAAACCGGATCGCTTGGGAGTTCGAAAAGCGCCGTGTTGCGGATGAAACCGATACCTCTGCGGCTTTCCACAATGCCGAGATTGAGGCCGCGTTCTATCGCTCGATCGCCGTTTACAACGTCAAACCTTGGGACGGTCGTTTGGTGCTGTTCCGCCCGCCTTTGCAGGGCAAGTGGCAGGTCTCCAACGGGGTGATGGTCAACTCTGAACGGACCTATTTGACGAATGACAATGACTGGGGGTTGTTCGCTCCGCATGTAGACGTCTTTGAGGTTCCCGGAGACCACGACAGCATGGTGCTTGAGCCAAACGTCCGCGTCTTGGCGGCGCAAATGCGCGCTGCAATCGAGGCCGCAGAAGCGCAGGCGGCGGGAAATGGCGAAGTTGTTTCCTTTCCAACCCAGGCGGCGGAGTAACGATATGCCCAAGCTTTTGGTTGTGTCGCTGAACTACAAAACGCCGGATATGACGCTGCGCTCGGTCCGCTCGGCCTTGGTTGCCATCCAGGGGCTGAACGCCGAATTGGTGCTTGTCGACAACGACAGCGGTGACGGATCGTTCGAGAAAATGCAGGCGGAGTTGGCCAGTGCCGATTGGGCGCAAGATGCGCCGATCCGCCTTGTTCAATCCGGGCACAACGGCGGGTTTGGAGCTGGTAATAATGTCGGCATCCGCGCCGGGTGGTCGGACGGGTCCAAGCCCGATTATGTCTATTTGCTGAATTCCGACGCCTTTCCGGCACCGGACGCAATCAAATTGATGCAAGCCTATCTGGACACACATCCCAAAGCCGGTTTCGCCGGGAGCTATATCCACGGCGAAGATGGCGAGCCGCATATCACAACCTTCCGATTCCCAAGCGTTTGGTCCGAACTCGAAGGGGCGATGCGGTTTGGCCCGGTCTCTCGACTTTTGAAAAACAAGTCGGTGCCGATTGGTGTTCCTGAATCCACCCAAAAGGTTGATTGGTTGGCGGGCGCGTCTCTGATGATGCGGCAAAGCGTGCTTGATGAGATTGGCTTGTTCGACGAAACCTTCTTTCTCTACTTTGAGGAAACCGACCTGTGCTTGCGTGCCGCCCGCGCCGGTCATGAAACGCATTATGTTCATGACAGCCACGTCGCCCATATCGGCTCTGTATCAACCGGCATGAAAGTCTGGACCAGAATCCCACAATTCTGGCTGGATAGTCGTTGGCACTATTTCACCAAGAATCACGGCCGCGCCTATGCGGTTCTGGCCACGTCCATGCATACGCTTGGTGGGCTGTTTTGGCGCATGCGTCGGGTGATTCAGCGCAAACCACAGGCGGATCCGCCACAATTTTTGCGCGATCTTATATTACATGACTTGCAAGCGATGGTCCGGCCTTTGCCGGGAAAGCGTGATGCGGCGACCCCAATTCCGGGGCGTGCCGCTGTTGAGGGTTTAACGGAGTAAATAATATGACCCAGTTCTCCTGTATCGTGATCGGCAACGAATCTCTGTTGGTGCAATGCGCCCAGGCGGCGCTTGATCGGGGGAACGCGGTTGCAGCGGTGGTGACCCGCAATGCGGGTATCGCAGAGTGGGCACGCGGCGCTGGCCTTCGGGTTGAAGCCCCGGGCAAGGATTTGGCCGATCGTTTGAATGGGGTTCAGGCCGATTACCTGCTCTCTATCGCCAATCTCGATATTATTCCCGACACTGTTTTGGCGATCCCGTCCAAAGGGGCGATCAATTTCCACGATGGCCCTTTGCCGCGCCACGCAGGGCTAAATGCCCCCGTTTGGGCGTTGATTGCGGGTGAAACCCAACATGGCATTTCATGGCATATGATCGAAGGCGGCGTTGACGAAGGTGACATCCTTGCCACCCGTCAATTTGACATTGGCGCAACCGACACGGCGCTGACTTTGAATACCAAAGCCTATGAGGCCGCGATTGCCAGCTTTGGTGATGTTCTGGACCAACTGGAATCCGGCACCCTCAAACGCGTCAAACAAGACCTGTCACAGCGTAGCTACCATGCGCTTGCGGATCGGCCCTCTGGTTATGGTTTGATTGATTTTTCCCGTCCGGCCAAAGAGTTGGCGCGCCTTGTTCGTGCCTTGGATCATGGGTCCTATCTCAACCCGCTTTGCGCCCCGAAATTCCGCGCCAAGGATCAGGTTTGGCTTGCCCAAAGCGCCCGTGTGGTCGAAGGATTCGCAACGCCGGGAACCGTTTTGAAAGAAACCTCGGACCATTTGACCGTTGCCTGTGGCGATGGGGCGATTGAATTAGAAGACATCACACGGATTTGCGGCACACCGGTGGCCCCGGTGGTCGTCGCGCTCGAAGGGGATGTATTGCCGTCCGCTGGTGATTTCAGCGATATTGACGCGACAATGGCCCAAATCGCGGGCCGGGATGGCGCGTGGCGCAAGGCTTTCGCCGACTTCACGCCGCTTGAAATGGGGGGCATTGGCGGCGAAACCGGACCAATCGAAACTCGCTCCATCGTACTTTCGAATGGTCTTGCACAAGTGGCCAAATGGGCCAAGATGTTGTCCGGGCTGTCCGCCGTTGACCTTGCTTTTTCCAATGCGGCTATTCAAACGCAAGCCAAAACCGGTTTGGTGTCAGGCTGGGTGCCGGTTCGCGCCGATGCAGATCCGCTTGATGCAAAACTACAAATCAAAGCCGGTTTTGCGACTGATTTGTTTGCACGTTCGCCCGATCTTGATTGGCCGAAAACGCCGCATATTGGGGTGTCGTCGGTCGGTCATATTGATGGTACGGCAATCACCGTGAACGCAGATACCGGTCAATTGAGTTTTGACAGCGGCAAGATTCCTGCGGCCATGGTCGAACTGCTGATTGCGCGATTGGAGCTTCAACACGCGTTGCCGGATGCCGAACGCGAGATGGTTTTGAACGATTGGAACACGGCCAAGGCCGATTATGATCACGATTTAACCATGCACCGCGCCTTTGAGGCGCAGGTTGCTAAAACTCCTGACGCCACGGCCTTGGTGTTTGAAGGCCAAAGCCTGACATATGAAGACCTCAACGCCCGCGCCAACCGCGCCGCCACCGTGCTTTGCGAGATGGGTGTCACCTCCGGTCAGGTGGTTGGTCTTTGCTGCCAACGTTCCGTAGATCTGATGGTTGGGGCACTGGCGATCCTCAAGGCTGGGGGCGCATACCTGCCCATGGACCCGAGCTATCCCGCTGATCGGCTTGAGCATTTCGTCCAAGATAGCAACGCCCAAGTGATTGTGACACAGGCAGTTGTTGAACCCAACCTACCCAAGCATTCCGCGCAAATCCTTGTTTTGGATGCCGAACCGCGCCTTGCTGCGGCCAGTTCTGAAAACTTACCTGATACGGCTGCTGCCGCTGATCTGGCCTATCTGATCTACACCAGCGGCTCGACCGGCAAGCCCAAGGGCGTGATGATCGAACATCGCAATGTGATCAATTTCTACGCCGGGATGGATCAACATGTTCCGATTGGCGGTACTTGGCTTGCGGTGACCAGCCTAAGTTTTGATATTTCGGTGCTCGAGTTGTTCTGGACAACGTCGCGGGGTTTCAAGGTTGTTCTCACATCCGATGAAGATCGCGGTTTGATCTCAAAAGGGCCAATGCCCATGTCCGATGCCGCGATGGAGTTTTCGATCTACTATTGGGGCAACGACGATGGCGTAGGCCGCGACAAGTACAAAATGCTCCTCGAAGGGGCGAAGTTTGCCGATGAAAACGGGTTTAGCGCGGTTTGGACCCCGGAACGGCATTTCCACGCCTTTGGTGGCCCTTACCCGAACCCGTCGGTGACCGGTGCCGCCGTGGCCGCGGTCACCCATAACATCGGCGTGCGCTCCGGGTCGGTCGTTGCTCCGCTTCATCACCCGGCCCGCATAGCCGAGGAATGGTCGGTTATTGATAACCTGACCAATGGCCGCGCTGGGCTGGCAATTGCCAGCGGCTGGCAGCCAGATGATTTTGTCCTACGCCCGGAAAACGCCCCGCCGAACAACAAGAAAGCGATGGTCGAAAACATTGATCAAATCCGCAAATTGTGGCGCGGTGAACCGGTGCCGTTCCCCCGTGCCGATGGATCGCTCCATGAGGTGGTGACACAGCCGCGACCCGTCTCCAAAGAGCTGCCGATTTGGGTGACCATTGCCGGAAACCCCGATACTTGGCGCGAGGCCGGGCGACTGGGCTGCAATGTGTTGACCCACCTGTTGGGGCAGTCAATTGACGAGGTCGCCGATAAGATCAAGATTTACCATGGTGAGCTGCGCAAAGCCGGCCATGACCCCAAGGATTTCAACGTCTCATTGATGTTGCACACCTATATCGCCGAAACGCGTGAAGAGGCCCGTGAAACTGCCCGGCAACCAATGCGCGATTATCTCACCTCGGCGGCGGGGTTGATCAAACAATACGCTTGGGCGTTCCCTGCGTTTAAACGCCCCGAAGGTGTGAACAACGCCTTTGATTTGCAGTTGGATGTGCTGGAGCCCGAAGACTTGGATGCGATCCTCGACTTCGCTTTTGAACGCTACTTCAACGATAGCGGTCTCTTTGGCACCGTCGAAGATGCGCTTGCCCGCGCGGAACAGCTTAAACGAATTGGTGTGACCGAAATCGCCTGTTTGGTTGATTACGGCATTGATCGCGACGTTGTTCTGGACGGGTTGCGCCCCTTGGCCCAAGTTGTGAAAGCCGCGCAAAAAGCCCCGGAATTGGCCCAAGACGACTATTCTATCGCGGCGCAAATCGTGCGTCATGATGTGACCCATCTGCAATGTACCCCTTCTATGGCGCGGATGTTTGCCATGAACGACGAGGCGCGCTTTGCCCTTGGTCGTGTGCAACATTTGTTCCTTGGTGGCGAGCCGCTTCCGGGGGCATTGGTTGCGGAATTTGGCGACATCACCGATGCTAAAATCACCAACATGTATGGGCCAACCGAAACAACCATTTGGTCGTCGGTTGAGGTCGCGCTGGTTGGCGATAGTGTCGTGAATATCGGTAAGCCTCTGGTGAACCAGCAGCTTTATGTGCTGGACGAAGGACGCAATCCCGTTGGCGTCGGTCAAGAGGGTGAGCTTTGGATTGGGGGCGACGGGGTGACCCGCGGCTATTGGAACCGTCCCGAGTTGACCGCAGAGAAATTCGTCGACAATCCATTCCATGATGGCCGCATGTACAGCACTGGCGATTTGGTGCGTCGGCGGGCCGATGGTAAAATTGACTTTGTTGGCCGCGTCGATCATCAGGTCAAACTGCGCGGTTTCCGCATCGAACTTGGTGAAATTGAGAGCGTGCTTGAGGCGCAACCCGGTGTACGCCAAGCGGTTGTTGCCGCACGCGAAGATGTGCCGGGCGATATTCGCCTTGTTGGATATTACACCGGAGACAGCCAGAACGAGACCACATTGCGCGAGGCTATGGGCACTAGTTTGCCAAGCTTCATGGTTCCGGGCCGGTTCGTTCAGTTGGACGCCTTTCCTTTGACACCAAACAAAAAGGTTGATCGCAAGGCGTTGCCCAAACCACAGGCCAAAGCCGCGCCCATCGTTCAGAAAGAGGTTGTGCCGCAACCCGTTTCCGTTCCCAACGCCACAGCCAACGATCTTGCGGCGGTCGAACAAGGCATCTCGCTTATCTGGACAAATATCCTTGGTGTCGAAGGGTTTAGCAGTCGCGATAGTTTCTTTGACCTTGGCGGACATTCGTTGTTGGCGGTCCAAGCACACCGCGCGATCCGGGATGAATTTGGGGCCAAGGGCTTGTCGATCACCGACATTTTCCGCTTCCCGATTTTGGCTGATCTCACGGCCTGTGTTGCGTCCAAAATGGAGAGCGGTCCAACCGCGCCAAGCCCATCTACCCCAGAGCCGCAAAGCAACGATCGCGCACAATCGCGTTCTGATGCCATGGCACGGCGGCGTGAAATGCGCTCGCGTCGGAGGGCCTGATTGTGATGAGCCCGGAGGCAGAAAGCATCCGGACCCTGTTGGCCCAAGCGGACTTACCGCTTGGACTGGCTTGGGGGTTGGTCGAACCTGTCGATGACCCGACTTTGCTTTTCCCGGATGAAGCCAAAGCAATTGCCAAGGCGGTTCCCAATCGCCGTGCCGAATTCACCGGAGGGCGCGCCGCGGCGCGCAAGGCCATGTGGTCACTTGGCGTTCATCCTGCCCCCATTCCGATGGCGGAGAATCGATCTCCGGTTTGGCCCGATGGTTTGACCGGGAGCATCACCCACGCCGATGAAATCTGTATGGCGGTGGCGGCGAATACGACGCAATTTGCAGGCGTCGGAATTGACCTTGAACCAGATGTCCCCATGGACCCGGACTTGGTGGCCGAAGTCTGTACCGATGATGATTTGCAAGGCGTTGCGCCGGCTGATCAACTCCTTTTACCCAAACGCATTTTTTCCGCCAAAGAAGCGGTTTACAAAGCGCATTTCGCCCTTGCCGGGCTTGTATATGGATACCAAGCGATGACCGTGGATTTAAAAACGGGGCGTGCGCATTTTACCGATGATGTCGAAGCGACGGCAATTCCGATGGTCCATCGCGGGGATCTGAATTTTCGGCAATGGATTTGTGATGGGATGATACTGTCTTTGTGTACGGTGCCAAGATGACCGGCTATTCTAACCAATTGCAAATGTGGCGAAAATATGTCTGTGATCCCGTTTTTCGATACGGTTTGTTTCCAAGATCGACCGGGAATGACATGGCAAAATTGAGGCAGTTTTGCTACAATGTGTCATGGATGGGTGCGTTTGGCCTTTGGCAGCGTGCTTATTCAGAACGCATTGGGGGCCTCTTTGCGGGAGTTTGTAGATGAACCAGTTCCAATCGTTCGGCGAAATTCTTTCGGCGTTGCGCCGTCGTGCCTCTGTCATTTTGGCAATCACCTTTGTCGGATGCATGTTGTCTTTGTATTTTGCTCTGAGCCAGGTCAAAGAATACGAAGCCACGGCCGTGGTTCAGATCGAAGATGCCCGTGTTCCTGACCAACTTGCCGGCGCGACCGCCCAGGCGGAAGATGCTAGTCGACGGGTTCGTTTGATCGAGCAACGCCTGATGTCGCGCGATAACTTGCTCCCGATTATGCAAAAGCACCAATTGTTTTCGGATGACCCGATGGTGACGATCATCGAACGCATTTCCATGATGCGTCAGGCCGTTCGGATTGAACAAATCGTCAATAACGCACAACCCTATGCGCCCGGTGCCAATGTTCCATCAGGGTTGTTGATTACAGTGCGTTTGAGCGACCCCAAAAAAGCGGCGGATTTGGCCAATGAGCTTATGTATTCCGTCATTGATCAGTCCCGGGATCGCAGTGTAGGGCGCGCCAGCGATACGCTTGACCTGTTTGCGACCGAAGAGGCGCGGGTCAAAGCAGACATCGACGCGCTGGAACAGCGGATTGCCGAATACAAAGGCCAAAACTCCGAAGCCTTGCCCGAGGGCGTGGTCGATTTACGCGGCCAACTGGTTTCATTGCGAGAAGCGGACTTGGAATTGGCCCGTGAAATTTTGACGCTTGAGACAAGTTCGGCGCGCCAAAGGGAAGAGGTCAAGGATCGTCAGATTCAGTTGCTTCAAGAAAACCGTTTGCTGATTGCGGAACGCGTGGCGCAAATTCAGGGTCAACTCGCGGCGGCCCCTGAGGTTGAGCGCGAGCTGAACAATTTGGAGCGCCAGCTGACCCAACTACAAGAACAATACACTGTTATCACCCGTCGCAAGGCCGAGGCGGAGTTGGGTCAAATGCTCGAAGACCGTCAGCAAACCGACCGTTTTGAGGTGCTCGAAACGGCTTTGGAGCCCGAATTCCCAGTGTCGCGATCCCGCAAGAAAACCGCTGTTATGGGGGGCGTTGCGTCTTTTGTTCTTGGGGTCGTGGCGGCCTTTGTGATCGAGTTGATGAACCCGGCAATCCGCACAGCCGCTCAAATGGAGCGTGCGTTGGGTATTCAACCAGTGGTCTCTATTCCGCATGTGGCGGCGCGCCAAACGCGCACAGGGCGCGGGCTCAAAATCTTTGCCTGGATCGCGGCCGGTGTCGCCGCTCTGTGGGGGGCGTTTCAACTGCTTGGCGATAAAATCCCGGCCTTAGGTGCGCTCTTTGAACGGTTCACACAACGAACAGCCCGCGGCTAATAAACCGGCGGGCTGAACTCACGGCGCAAACGCTGTGATTGATCAATACTGGTAGCGGTTGATCTCGGTCTGCTCGGCTTTGTTCAAAACCATGCCAAGCAAAGGCGTCGATTCACCCAGACGGCGTTCAACTTCTTTGATCTCTTTTTCGGTTGTTGTGCCCCCGCCAACAACAAGCAAAACCCCATCAAACATTGGCCGAAAGGCGATGACGTCGTCGTAGTAAAGCGCGGGCGGCAAATCGAAAAGCATGACATCCGGCTCCATCGCTTCTTCGATAAGATCAAGTGTTTGACCGGTCCGAGGATCTTGCAAAAGCTCCGATGCATAAGGCTCAACGATACCGTTGAAACCAAAGGCGATGTTGCGACCGGCGTGGATGCCATTGTCGCCAAGCCGGACCAAATGCTGGGCAGGGTCGATTTTTCCGCGCAACATATCGCCCATTGCACCGGGGTCGGTGACGCCCATGGCGCGATGAAGGCTAGGACGGCGCATGTCGCAATCCAACAAAAGGGTGCGGCAATTTTCCTGCCGCGACAGACTGATGGCCAAGTTGGCGGCGGTAAAGGTTTTTCCGCAGTCCTTTGTCGGCGAAGTGATGGCAACCCTGCTCCACCCATTGTCGGACAACGCCTGAAGCAAACGGGTCCGCAGCACGTCAAACGCGGTATAGGCCGGGTCCTCGCGTTCTGCGGTGATGATACGATGGCGCGCCAAATGTGCCGCGTTCACCGAAAACTCACCAAGCCGTTGCCATGGGGTCGGTGGATTCGCGGCAAGTTCCGCTTGACGCACGGCCTCGGCTTTCTGTTGCTCCAATCGCAAGGCGTCCTCTGCCCGCGCCTTGGCAAGGCGTTTTTCATCGGCCAAACGTTTCTCTTGCGCGCGTTCCTCGGCGTCCTTCTGAGCCTTCAGTTCCGCTTTGTGACGTTCCTCGTCAGCCCGGCGTTGCGCCTCCTGCTCGGCCTCAAGGCGCTCTTGTTCCAAGCGTTTTTGTTCCGCAATGCGTGCATCTTCGCGTGCCTGAGCACGTTTCTTTGCCTCCGCACGACGTTCGGCTTCTTTCAAAGCGCGCTCAGCAGCATGCTTTTCGGCCAGCCGTTTTTCTTCGGCCAAACGGGCGGCGGCGGCTTCGTCCGCTTGACGTTGCTCTTCGATTTGGGCTAGCCGCTTGGCTTCTAGCTCTGCTTTTTTCCGCTCCGCCGCACGCCGGTCGTGTTCGGCCTTTTCCTCGGCAGCGCGTTTTTCGCGTTCAAGGCGGTGTTTCTCTTTGGCTTGCTCCTCGGCAAGTCGCGCCTCTTGAGCCAAGCGTAACTTTTCAGCCTCCGCTTGTTCACGGGCTAACCGCTCTTGTTCGGCACGGCGCTTGGCCTCTTGTTCAGCCTGCGCTTTTTCCTTGGCTCGTTTCTCTTCCTCAAGGCGGGCCAACTCCTTGGCCTTTTGCTCTGCGTCACGCTGTTTCTTTTCTGCAAGCTGTTGGGCGGCCAAACGTTCCTGCGCCGCCGCTTCTTGCTGTGCTTGCAGCTTGGCGGCATCCCTTTTGGCTTGCTCTTCGGCGATACGCGTTGCTTCCGAAACCTCGTCGGCGTCGGCAAGACCTTTGTACTTGCGGCGGAATTTGCGCTTATCCATCATATTCATGCCTCGCGCTCCAATGGCGGTCCAATGAAGACACGTTTCTGGCCACGCGCAAAACGATTTGCGATCCTCGCATCCTGTCTCATTTGACTGCTCAACTCCGACTCACTCGGCCCAATCTGGCGTAGGCCTTTCACTTGGAAACCGGTTAAAGCAGGTGAATCTGGCTAGAATAAGTCAGATTTGCGAGGATTGTTCACGTTTCCGCGCCGTGCCGATCACTGGGTTACATCAACATCCAATAAGATTGGCCTTTGTGATCGCCTTTTCAATAAAGGTCGCCTTATCACCCTCTGGACGCCAGCCCAGAACATCCTTGGGTTTTCTGTTCACAAAGGGGGTAAAGTGCGCGCGACTTTTCCAATCGGCCAAAGACGGGCGGATCACACCCTTGCGGCGAAGCGCATATTTCTTGAGCGTATATTTGACCGCATCGCTGGCGTAAAACGCCGTCAAATTGCCGGGGCTGACCCGAATGCGCGCGCCCAAAGCCTCGTGGATGGCGTCAAAATAGTCGCGCGCCGTCAGCATCGGTTCACCAATTAGGTTGAAACTCTGCCCGTCTACCGGCGCGTCGATCATCCGAACCAAGCCATCGGCAATGTCTTCGTTCAAAACAAACGGCAGAATGTTGCGTCCATGACCCCAAATACGCACGGCACCGGCCCCGTGCCAACGCCCGATCCCCCAATGCTGTAAGGGACCACCGGGGCCGACCACAATGCCGGGGCGGGCTATGACCACGGGCAAACCTCGCTCACGATGCAGGGTCATAAGCTGACGTTCGCATTCGGCTTTGGAGCGCGCATACAGGTTGCGATCACTCATATCCTCGGGGAACCCGGTCTCTTCGGTGATTTCCGAATAGGGGTTCGACATGTCATAGCTGGCGATGGTGCCGGTATAGACCAGCCGTTTGACCCCGGCTTTTTCACAGGCCATGCCAATGCGCGTGGCAACACCAACGTCATTGATCAGGCAATCGGCCCATGTAGTTTCCATGGCCTTGGCAAGGTTGAAAACAACGTCGATTCCTTTCATCGCCTCGGTCAAACCGTCCAAGTCGTGCAGGGATACCCCGACTGTTTCAACAGTGTCGGGAAGGTCAGGGAAGGGGCCGGTTTTGCCGCGTGACAACACGCGCACGTCGCGCCCATCTGCCACCAAACGGCGGGTCAATTCGCGGCCGATAAAGCCAGTGCCGCCAATCACCATTGCCGTTGGTTTCGGGTTTCGGGTTTGTACAGCGGGGGCTTTGACGGCCAACACGTCGGATGGCAAAAGGTTGATCGCATCATCTAGTGTTTGCATCACTGACACGGCTGACGGCCCGGCCCAACGTGGCTCTGCCTCGTCCTTGGCCAAGGCCGAATAGATCGCAGCGTCCATACCAAGGAAGCTTTGACCATAGGGGTTTTTGGTGTTCAGTGATTTAAACTGAATCGCGGCGTTTTTTGTGCCTTGCCACAGGTGTTGGCATGATAAATCCAACTGCTTGCGCAGCGGGTTGATCACCAGATCAGACGGGTTTTCCCGTTCGACGACCAATACATCTTGCGCATAGTCAAGCCGTGCCCGCGCAGACGATCCGCGCAATGTGACCGAACGATCATCCACCGTTTCAACCATGGAAATGGCAAAGGTTATGTCGACACCACCCGCGCGCGCCAAAATGCGAAAGCTTTGCGGACGTGGGTCATCGCCCGGTAGATAGGCGGGTTTGGCGGCATCGGAAAACACAACCTCGATGTCACCAAACAAATCATGGGCAAAGGCCACAAGATGGGGCCCAAGTTCGAGTAGAAGGTTACGCGGTTCGCGCAAAAGCCACAGGTTATACGGCCCCGAGCGCAAAGGGGCCAGCGGCAAGGACCATGTGATTTCAGCACCAGAGATGACGCCATAGTCGCCAGCGTTCATCGCCGCTTTCATCTTGTTATAGGAGGGTAGCCCCAAGAAATTATGCCCGGCATGAAAATGCTTGCCTGACGCCTCGGCGGCGGCCTGAATGGCGCGGGTGGCATCGGCGCTTTCTGCCACTGGCTTTTCGACCAGAACATGTAACCCGGCCTCAAGGCATTGAATGGCAATTGCCTCATGAAGATGCGGCGGGGTTAGGATATGGACCGCGTCGCAGCATTTGGCATCAATAAGGTCTTGGACGGACGAAAACGCGCGAAGCCCGTAGCCCTCTGCGAACCCTTTGGCCGCCGTTTCGTTAACGTCACAAATCGCGCATAGCGAAACACCCGAAGTCGCCCTAAGCGCATCGGCATGCCATGTCGCAATATAACCGGCCCCGATCAGGCCCACGCGGGTTTCAGAAGACATAATTCAAGACCTCTACTTGTATTCAATCAGGCGCATTTCATCACCACGCAGCCTGCGCAGGTGAAATTTGGCCATACCGATAAGATTTGGAAATTTGGATAGGGTGAGCAGCAAGGAATGCCGCCATGCCTCGCGCTTGGGCAAGCCATCGCGGATCAACCCTTGGGCAGTGCGGATATAGTTCAGCTCATAAATCCCGATCAGGATCAGGGGGAGCCACCAAGCAAAGGCGAAGCTCAGCAAAATGAGGAGCGGCACAACAAGCCCATAGACCAAGACGCGTTTGCGTTCTTTGGCAAAGTATTCGGGGTGCAGATGCCCAACCTGAGCAAAACCATGACCGGTGCGCACGGCGCGGCTCCACCATTGGCCGAACGTCATCATGTTGGCGTCATGGCGGGTCATTTCATGGGGGATGCGTTCCAAGACCCATCCGGCTTTGCGCAATCGCGTGCAAAACTCATCGTCTTCGGCGGCGATCACCGTTGGGTCCATGCCGCCAATGCCTTGCCATGCCTCGGCCCGGACCAACATATCACCGCCACAGGCCTCAATCACACCGGTGGGGCGTCGCCATTCCCAATCGCACAGCTGATTGTAAAGGCTGGCGTTACGATGGATTTCAGAGCGCCATCCCGTCACCATCCCGGTTTTTGGATTGGCCTCTAGATAGGCGCGGCCGGCGTCGATGAACCCATCAACCAACATGCAATCGCCGTCGATAAACATCACCAGTTGCGGGTCATCCAAGGCGTCAAACCCCGCGTTTCGTGCACGGGCGGCGGTGAACGGCGTGGACATATCCAATTCTACCACGGTGGCCCCATGGTTGCGGGCCTCGCCAATGCTATTGTCGCTTGACCCGCTATCGACGTAAACAACCTGCCGCGCTTGGCCTTGAACGGATGCCAGCGCCGCGACCAATCGCGCGCCTTCGTTGCGGCCGATCAAAACAACATCTACCGGGGTCATTGCGTTGGCTCCGGGCGTTTGGTTGTAGGAGCGTTATCATCGGCATAGCCACAAATGAGTTGCGATAGCCAAGCGGCTTCTTTGTGGGTGTTGAAATGGGCCTCAACGGTTTCGCGGCCTTCTTCACCCATGGCTTGGCGTTCAGGCGGATCAATGAAGGCGCGGGTTAGCGCGGCGCAGAGGGCGTCAACATCACCGGGCGGGACAAGCCAGCCGCTTTCGCCGTGGCTCACCAGTTCTGGGATACCCGCAATTTGCGTGGTGATGACCGGCACGCCCGAGGCCATCGCCTCCATCAAGACAACCGGCACACCTTCGGCAAAGCTGGGCAAGACAAATAGGTCTGTTTGCAATAGGGCCTCAGCAACCTCAGATTGGTTTTTGTAGCCCAAAAATTCCACCTGATCATCAAGCCCAAGCCGTTTCGACATGCTTTCCAATGTGGTGCGTTCGGGGCCGTCCCCAATCAGTTTAAGCTGAAGCTCGGGCATGTCGCCCTTAAGCTTATCAATAGCTTGGAAAAGAATCGGGACGCCTTTGACCGCCGCCAAACGTCCGACAAACAGCAACCTCTGCCCTGAATGCCAGGTCTTTCCATAACGGTCGGGTTCGATCCCACAATGCACGATATGTAGCTTGTCCCAATCTGATTGATCGGCAAAACACATAAGCTGTGAACGGCAATAATCGCTGATACAGGCGACAAAACGGGCGCGCTTGGTCTTTTCGTCGATGCGCCAGTGATGCGGCTCAAAGAAAATGTCAGGCCCATGAATCGTAAAGCTATAGGGAATACCAGACAGCGCCTCGGACAACATCGCAACTGTGCAAGATGCCTTGGCGATGTGGTTGTGTAGATGGGTGACCCCTTGATCCTGTAAATGCGCCGCCAAAACGCCGGCCTCAAGGAAATAGATCAGGTTATAGAGACGGCCCTTGATCCCCTTGGGGGCGGTGCGCCACGCCAATCCCAATGCCTTTGCATAACGTCCGGGCGTCCGCAGCCAGCGCAGATGTGACCGGATCAAACGCATAGGATTTTTCGCGGCATCCAAAACCTTGAAGGTGCGGGCGTGTTCGTCCCGTTGCTCCGGTCCAACAAGGTGTTCAGCCCCTGTGGTGCGGATCGAACAGGTTTCGACCTCGTGCCCATGTTTGCGCAGCGCCGCGACCTCACGTTGAATAAAGGTGTCCGACGCCCGCGGGTATTCCCCGGTCAAATAGGCGATTTTCGGCAGGGTCATTCCCGTCATTCTTGGCCCTCCAAACTTTGTTTCAACATGTCTTCGAATGGCGCACGATCTGCACCGCCCAGAAACGACCGAAGCGCCGTGTTGGGGTAGCGAAGGGGCATCATCCGGGCGCGCAAGATCGGTTCTTGGAACAAACCGGGGAGCTTGTGCGCAAATGGTTTGAGTGCCCGTACCCCGGTTAACCAAAGCGCGTAAGGTATAGGCAACACCAAACGTGGCCAGCCAGCGAGTTTCCGATGCGTTTCCAGAAAACGAGCGCGTGTCGGAAGGTCGTCATCAATAACGTTTACCGCTTGGAGGTCGTTTGGTGGCGTCTTGGTTGCCGCTATCAAGGACGTTGCCAGATGATCCACATGGACCAAAGGTAGTTGCCCGCCCGAGTTGATTTGAACATGCGCCTTGGACGCCCAAAACCCCAACAACGCGTGCCATGTCCGTCCTGGACCATAGACCGCGCCCGGTCGTAAGAGCCAAACCGGGCGACCGGCTTCGGAACATTGGGCTTCTTGGCGAAGTTTTGCGGAGGTATAGGCGTCGCGGGCCGTTTCCGGGCTTTCCAGAGGGCTGCCTTCAGTCAATGACGCGCCGGGGTCCAATTGCATTGTGTCATACACCGCGATTGAGCTGACCAAGACAAGCTGTGCCTCACTCCCCCGCATGGCGTCCAGCAACGTTTCCGTGCCGCGCAGAGTATCATCGGTATGTTTGTCGGCGTCACCCCCCAAATGGGCAGCGGCATGAATAACGGCACCGACGTCACTCATAGCCTCTTTGAGCAAGCCAATGCTTTCGCGATCAGAGAGGTCGGCGCGCTGGGCAAAGATGCCCGGATCATTGGCCCAGCTTTTAAGCGGCTCACGGCGATAGACCGCAACAACGTCAAGACCTTGACGGCGGGCCTCGGCCACTGCTGCACGGCCAACAAAGCCGTTGGCACCGGTGATCAAAATGCGGGTCACATTGCCCATGGCATAGGCTCCATCGGCTTGCAGGTGGTGGTCATTTTTTGCGCGCCGCTGTGTTCTCCGGCGTTTTGGATGGCCAGAGTGACCTCGGTCATATGAAGCGCAAAGTCATTGGAAAGGCGACACGCGCGACCTTGGTTTAGGGCCTCGCACATTTCAGCCGGGCCAAGCATAAAGTTCATCGCTGCCGCGCCCCAACGTTTAACCTTAGGATGGGTCGGCTGGGCCAATTTGATCCGTTTGGGAAAGGGGTTTTCCATCAATCGGCGGCGCAAGGTCATCCGCTTGGCAAAGCGTACCTTGGCGGCGTTGTCCCAGGCGGCCTTGCAGCTTAGGACACCCTTGTCGCCGGTGATACGGATCGAATGGTCATGCGGTGCGGTGATCGAACAGGTCAATCGCGTTACCGGGCCGTTTTCAAAGAACAGCGTTGCAACAGAGAGGTCTGGTGCAAAGGGGCCGGTGCCCTCTTTGTTTGGGATCGTTTCAGCCGAGGCGGCGACAACCGTGCGCACCGTGCCAAACCAAGAAATCAACCAGCCTAAGTAATATCCTGCGTGCTCCAAGGTGCAACCAACGCGAAATTCATCTTCATAGGGCCAAGGTGCTCCGGATTCCGATAGCCATTTTTTGTAGGCTGCTTGAGGGATAAATCCGTCATCCAGCTCCGCATAAATCGCCCGTGGTGTTCCCGCGATGTCATGGCGCAACGCATGTCCTAGGGTCTGCGCCGCCTCACCCAATGACGAACAGGGGGCAGAGGCCAACATCAGCCCTTTTTCAGCGGCAAGACCATGCAGGGCCTTGGCATCCTCAACCGTCATGGCCAGCGGCTTTTCCGAATAGACATGCCGCCCGGCCTCAAGACAGGTTTTGGTGGTTTCGAAATGCGCCGAGGGGTTGGTCAGGTTCAAAATGATTGCATCGGGAGCGTCGGACAGAAGGGCGTCAAAAGACGGTTTTGCAGCAACGCTCCAAAACTGGCAAAATTGCGCAAGCCGCGCGGCGTTCAGATCATAGACCCCGACAACCTCAACCTCGGGCATTGCAGCAAGCGACCGCATGTACAGGTCGGCCACGAACCCGCAGCCCAAAAGGCACACTTTATTGGTCATCACATGCCCCCTTTGGGGTGCTTACTCGGAACGTCCATTCTGACACGTCTACCGCCCCACCATTTCTATTCGGTGAATTAACCTCAAAATCATGGCCAGAATTCGGCAAACCACACGGGTTATTCACAAAAATGCGGCAGCGCGGCATCACTATCGCGGGAATTCGCCTTGCTGTTGCCTATTTGGCACTTATGTTGCGCGCAAATTGCATTATGTCAGGCATATTAAGGAAAGGCTGCCATGGAATTTCAGTTCGACGCGCGAAAAATCGATGTGAACGTGCCCAATTGGGCCGTCCTTGAAGCGCGTGTTACCGAACGCTGGGCCCAACGCAAAGGGTTTGCCCTGGCAACAATTAACCTTGATCACCTGGTCAAGCTGGGGGCCTCGGCCGAGTTTCGGAGCGCTTATGCGGCGCAGGATTTCGTCTGCGCCGATGGCAATCCGATTGTCTGGATGTCCCATATCGCCGGGCGTCCCGTATCGCTTATCCCCGGATCCGAAGCCATCCTGCCGCTGGCAAAAATGGCGGCAAAACAGGGGGTTGGCGTGGCTCTGATCGGCTCGACCGACCCGGTGTTAAAGGCCGCCGCAGCTTATTTGGAGCGCGAGGTCCGTGACCTTGAAGTGGTGAGTTGTATCGCGCCACCCATGGGGTTTGATCCCTCGGGCGATGCGGCCAAGGCCATTTTGGAACGCGTGGCGGATTCCGGGGCGCGTTTGTGTTTTGTGGCCATGGGGGCACCGCGCCAAGAGGTGTTTGCGGCGCTGGGCCGAAAAGTAGCGCCCGAAGTGGGGTTCGTGTCCATTGGGGCCGGGCTGGATTTTTTTGCCGGGACGCAGAAACGCGCTCCGGATTGGGCGCAACGGTTTCAGGTCGAATGGTTGTGGCGGATGCTGTCCGATCCCAAACGCCTTGCCGGGCGCTACCTGAAATGCGCTGCTATTTTACCGGGGCATATGACGCGCGCCGTCATGTTGCGCTTGCGCAAAGATTAGAGCTGACGCGGTTTTTGACGACGTAGCAAAAGCACGTCCTTGATCTTTCCCTTTAATCCGCGCGGCGGCAGGATCTCGCTCCCCATTTCGAACACCGATCCGGTCAAAGAGGGATCGCGTAACAAGGCCAGCTTCGCACCCCACTTCGCGGCTTGTTCTGGCGGAATGCCATCCGGAATTCCCATCTCGGTTTGCAACATGCCGGGCATCCAATCGCTTATGACGATACCGGGGAAACGGTCACTCAAATCCGCGATCATAGCCCGGGTTAAAATGCGGGCCGCGCCCTTGGACACAGAATAAGCTGAACTTGCAGGAAGCGGGTTCAAATCCGCAAATGTTGCGACATTGAGAATGCGACCTTCGCCGCGTAGGGCCATGTTTTGCAAGACGGCGTGACTGCAATTTAGGACACCGCCGAGGTTGATTTGGAGGGTTTGAGCAAAGCTTTCCGGGGATTCCGCCAAAAAATCACGATGGGGATAGACGGCGGCATTGTTGATTAAAATCGCGATGTCGCCCTGGTCCGAAACAAGCTTGGAAAACCCCTCCGAAACCGCAACCCCGTCCGCAACATCCATCCGGATAGGCAAGAAGTTTTGGCCAAGACGGTCGCGAGTTTCATCTAGGGCGCTCTGGCGGCGGCCGGTTCCTGCAACGGTAAAACCTTTCTCAACCAGCTCGGTCGCCAAAGCGCGGCCAAGGCCGGATCCGGCCCCGGTGACAATGGCGAGTCCATCATTGGGTGTGATGACGGTCATGCGGCTTCCCTTGTGATAGCATCCGCAACCCGTAAGGCGTTGGCGGCAATGGTCAAACTTGGGTTCACGCCCATGGATGTCGGCATAAAGCTTGCGTCCACAACCCACAAATTGCCAATATCATGCGCCCGGCAATTGGTATCCAGAACAGAGGTTTTGGGGTCGTGGCCAAAGCGAACGGTCCCGCAGGGGTGCCCATAGTTGAGTTCAGGGCTCATCCCTAGAAAAGCGCGGCGGTGACCGCGCATCGCCTTGCGGATAGCCCTTCGAAACGCCCGCCGCCGCTCCAAAAGCTCCGGTTTAAACTCATATTCGATCGCAAGCTTGTCCGGGTGATACGGGTCATAGATGACTCGGTTTTCAGGATAGGGAAGGTCTTCCATAAGGCCGACAAAGATTTGCGCGTGGCCAAAAAGTTTGTGCGCAATAGCGGCGGGAATGCGGGTCAATTGGGCGAGGCCCGGAACCTTGGCCAAGGGGGATCGGGCCAGCATCAAGTTCAGGTAATGGACAATCTCACCATAGGACGCGCGAATGCCCATGGCTTGGATCGTGCCGAAACGCGCGCCGTTTTGATGATACAAATCCCGCAAGGAAATCGCCTTGGTGGCACCGCTATCGCGGGTGCCGCGCTTGGGCCACAACGCGAACATTTCGTTCAGATGAAACATCAGGTTGCGCCCGACAAGCCCGGAACTATTGGCCAAACCCAAGGGGTGATCGGAGTTGGCCGATGCCAAAAGCAATTTCGCAGACCCCAAAGCCCCGCCGGCAAGAATGTAGCGACTGGCTTTTAGGGTTTGCGATGTTTCGTCGATGGATACCTCAACCCCGGAAATCTGCCCTTGGTTTTCCAAAAGGCGGGTCACTTTGGCATTGGTCGCCAAAGTGGCATTGCCTGTGGCCAAAGCTGGCTCAACCCCAGCAGAGCGGCCATCCATTTTGCACGTCTTGGGGCATTTCACCCCAAGGCAATTGCGGCATCCGTCAATGCGTTCGATCCCGGTATGGGCATGGTAGGGGGTCAACCCAGATTGACGCAAACTACCCATCAAACTGGCTTCGGTGTCATTCAAATCCGGCGGAGTGCGCAAAGGTAGGGGAGGCTCAGACGACAAAGGGTCATGAGACCCATAAACCCGATATGTTTCCGCCGCTTTGGCATACCACGGGGTCATGTCATCATATGTGACCGGCCAGCCATCGGTTGGATGTGGCTGGTCTGGTGTTTCCTCAAGATCATGACGCTCTGGGCGTTCAAGTGTCGCGGCATAGAACGCCGATGAGCCTCCAACACCGGCGCCAAGAGGCGCATAAAACGTCTGGTCCTGACCGTTCAATCGCACATGCAAGGGCGTTGGCCACATGCCGCGTGCCAACCGGGCCTCGGGTACAAAGATATCGGACAATCCGTTCTCTTCGCTGCGATACCCCGCCGCTCCTTGCTCAAGAAACAGGACGTTTTGACCCGCCTCAGCCAAGGCTCTTCCGATTGTACCACCGCCAATCCCTGTCCCAATTACGATGGCGTCCCAATGCGTCGCGCTCAGAGTCATTGACCGGCATCCTGGGCAAGGGCAGATTGCCGCGTCACCGATGCAAAAATCGGGGCAAACAGGCCACGCACGCGCAATGCGGCGGAATTGGTGACGTGGTTGTTGTCGAAATATTGCCCGGTATTTTCATGCAACGCATGACAGGTGGCCTCGTCGCAAAACTCTGGCCAGCTGTCGATCCAACTGATGGCCCCACTTTCGGCCAGTGGAAGCCAAGGTGCATCTGCCATTGCGGCCCGAACTGCTAACGCGTCAACCGTCGCCGTTGATTGGGTCACTGGTTTGGCTGCCAAAGGCAGGCCGCCATGTGCGGTTTCACGGGCCGCAAGACGCGCGTCGTAATTGGGAATTTCCGGAGGCTGGCGCAGGACATGGACCTGATTAAACCGACCTCTCAAAAACCCAACGGTTTCTCGGGCGGCATGGGTGATCAACTGTGGCTGACTTAGCGATAGTTTTTGCGCGCCGTCCGTGGGGTGAATTGAGATGGCGTTGTGAGCATCAAGCCCCACACCCGTGCCCGACAAATAATAGGCCCAACGGCCAATAAGCAGGATGGTTTCAAGGCTTTCCAACCGGGCAAAGCTTTGTTGGATTTGCAGATTGGCATGGGTGCATTCGGTGTTTTGTGCAGGCGTGGCCGAGGTTTCGGTTTTGCGGAGCCCGAAGAGCGGGGCACATCCGGCGCGCCAGATGATCACGCCGGGAACACTGGCCTCATGCGCGGCAAGGTCGAGCCCTTCTTTGAAGGCGCGCACATGGCTGTCACCCCACACCAAAACTTTGGGCGCGCCCTCTGGCCCGATGGGGCAGACCTCTAACCCATCGAGTGGCAACGTGTCGGCCACATAACAGCGGCTCCAATCCTGAAGGAAATCACCGGTCGCCGCGATGTGCGGTTGGGCCTCGGGAGAGAACCGGTTCGGTGCGCCGTCAGATTTGAAAATCCAACCGCCCAGTGCCAGCGTTGTGATTGAGGCCGCGGCCATGCCACCCAAAACCACACCACCGGGTAACCGACGGGCGCGGCGAACGGGGGTTTCGACCACCTTCCACGATAGCCAAGCGATGGCGACGGACAGCCCCATCCAGAGAAGAGATTCAAACAGATTGGCGTGACCACCGCGCAAATAGGTAGAGAGCGTATAGATTGGCCAATGCCACAGGTAGAGAGAATAGGATATCAGCCCGAAGAAAACCGCAACCGGGTGACATAGCATCCGGTTCACCGTGTTCTTGCCGGTGCCATTGGCAAGCAAGAGCACGGTGCCCAAGACGGGGGCTAAGGCCAAAAGGCCTGGGAACATCGGCCCGGCTGGGATCAGGAAAACCGATAGGATGAGCAGGGCCAAACCAAGCCAACTGAGGATCGCAAAACCGCGCCATTTGCGTTCGGTTTGATAGCCCCATATGGCCAACAACACGCCGGTTAGCATTTCCCAAGCGCGGAACGGGAAAAGGTAAAACGCCGCCATCGGGTGGGTTGGCGTCATTGTTATGCACGCGATGAATGACAGCACCCAACATCCGACCATCGCCGCCAAAAGCCCGCGGCGGGATCGGGCCAAAAGTAGGATCAGCAGCGGCAAGAAGATGTAAAACTGCTCTTCGACCGCCAAGGACCACGTATGCAATAGTGGTTTTTCCTCGGACGCAGCATCGAAATACCCTGCTTGGCGGTAAAAAAGCACGTTCGACAAATAGACGGTCGCCGCAATCGCAGCCTTGCCAAATTCGCGATATTCAAAGGGCAACAAGATGGCCCACGCCAATGCGCCCGTGACCAAAACCATGGCGAAAAACGCCGGGGCCAAACGGCGAAACCGCCGCACGTAAAAGTTCAACAACCAGATTGTTCCGGTGTGATCATATTCACGCCACAACAACCCGCCGATCAGAAATCCGGAGATGACAAAGAAGATATCAACGCCAACAAACCCGCCCTGCAACGGAACCCCGAAATGGTAGAGCACAACCGACAGCACGGCAAAGGCGCGCAGCCCATCAATATCACTGCGATAAGGTTGATTATGTGAGATGTGCTGCGTCATGTGAGGGCGTTCCCCAAGGCGGCAAATCGCGCGATCATTCCAATGTCCTTCCGGATTCTCCGGGTGTCAGTGCCTCACCACAAGGGATTCGTGGCGCAGGGTGACGGCTAAGTGTTGCCATACCTTCAAGGATGGCTCAAATCTTGGCAGGAATTTGGCGTTTTCGCGGGCCGAGGGGAAACTGAGACAAAATGGTACAGGAAATAGGGGTTTCAGCAACCGATCCCGATTGGTCACGCGAAAAGATTGACCGGTTTTGGGAGCCGGGCAAAAAGATGATCCGCGCCATGCGCCGCTATCAGGCCGCACGTCAAAAAGAGGGTGCCCTAGCCAAACTGTCGTCGAAATATTGGGTTTTGAATCATCTCTGGTGGTCGACGATCTGCCAATCGGAACTGCATCTGACCACCGAGGTCGACGGTGGTTTGCGGCTGACCCATCCAACCGGAATCATCATCCATCCCGAAAGCAAAATCGGCCCCAATTGCATGATCTTTCATCAGGTAACATTGGCCGGGCCGGTGACCCTTGGGGGTCATGTTGATGTCGGGGCAGGGGCTAAGTTGATTGGGCCGCTGACGGTGGGCGATCACGCGGTGATTGGCGCAAACGCTGTTGTGACAGGTGATGTACCCGCCGGGGCAACGGTTGCCGGTATCCCGGCGCGGGTGATTTCTACCACTCAATCGGGCGCATAAATCATCCCGCGTCGTCTTGGGTGAAACTCGGCCGGAAAGACCGTCTCATCATCATAGAACGCGCCAACCATATTGGCTCGGTTCAAATTGGCCTTGGACAAGGTCGCCCCCTGCAACCATGCGCCTTTTCCGAACGCATCGTGGCCTAAGTCGGCGTTTCTCAAATCCGCGCCAACGAGCGACGCCTCTCGTAGATTTGCGCCGCGCATATTGGCGTCAACCAAGCACGCCCCATCCAAATTAGCATTCCATAGGCTACCCCAATAAAGAACCGCCCCCTTTAGATTGCGGCCTTGCAGTTGCGCTTGATAAAGATCCTGTCCCGACAAGTCGCACCCTTCCAAATCCTTGCCAGGATGCTGTTGAGGGATGCGGGCTGTGACCTCACCATCGGATTTTTGCACTTCAATCTTGAGCGGTCTGGGGTTTGCTTGTGTCATTGTGCCGACCCCACTTGCCGTGAAAAGATGTCAATCTCATCGCTGCAAAGCGCGTCGTCACGCACAAATCCCGCCTTTTCCAGAACGCGTGCAGACGCCGGGTTGTTCACATCAACCCCGCCCTGCAAGGTCATGACTGGCCCGTCGGTCAACGCCTCAACAAGCCCGACCACCATTTCCGAGGCATAACCCTTGCCCCAGCTGGTTTCGCCGAACAAATAGCCGAGGTGAAGTGGTTCGGTTTTCGGCGCATCCGGCGGGCGGAACAGGAACATTAATCCGACCAGACCGGCGGCGTCTTGGATCATAAAAATGGCGGCGCTTGTATCGCGATCGGCGATCCAAGTCTTGATTGCATCGGGTCCGTCATCCAACTGAACCCGCTCAGGGAGGTGGCGCAAGACCGGTGCGCTCAGCATGGTGGCTAGATCAGCTTCAAGTTCGCGACGAGCGGATTGATCTTCCAAGGTATCCCGCCACGACGACACCCAAAGCCGTGTCGTTCGAAAGGGTTTTAAGCGGTCAAAACCGGCTTCTGTTGGGTCATCCACTTGCTTTTCTTGAGGAATTTGAGAAGGTTTGCTAGTCATTGGGACGTATCCGAAAAGGGGCGCGTTGTGAAAACTGTAGCATTGGCATTGTTGGCTGTCTTGTTGGCAGGTTGTTCGGATCAGGTTCAATACAAAGCGGGTGGAACGCCTGCGGAACGAAATGCAGACTCCGCAAGCTGTCATCGCAGCGCCACAGCCGCCTATCCGGTAAACATCGTCACCCGGCGTACCCCACGCTATTATCGCCCCGGTTTTCGTCATTGCCACAATGGCAAGTGCCACTCGACCGGCGGATATTGGGAGGGCGGCGAGGTTTATTCCGTTGACGTCAACAAATCCTCCCGCGCCCGCGTCTATTCGGCCTGCATGTCCTCGACCGGCTATCAATCGGTCGAGCTTCCGCTTTGTACCGGTGAAACCCGGAAACGTGTGGCCGCCAGCACCCAAAGCCGCTATCCGCAGCTCACCCAAGGGTCGTGCATTGTCAAAATGCAGGATGGAACCGTCAAGGTGTATAGCCCTTAAACCGGATCAATAGCCCAAACCGGCAAGCGGTGCGCCCGACAGAACCGCGTCATATACCTCTTTGGTTTTGCGGCCCTTTTGTGCCCAAGGATACCCTTCTTCTGCATAGGCTTGCGCCCGCGCGGCGGTGATTGCCATGGCTGCGGGGTCCGTCACGCAATACTCCATCTCGGCTTTGAACCCGTCGACCAGCCCGTCGAAATCGGCCATCGGAACACAGGCCCCGCGCCCTTGACCGGCCAAATCGCCGGGGGCGCCGTAGTCGGACACCAGAACGTGGTTGCCACAGGCCATGGATTCGATCACCACACCGGCCCCCAATTCGCGGATCGACGGAAAGACAAAGGCGTCGACCTCGCGCATCATATCGGCAACTTCGCCTTGGGTTTTGCGGCCATGCATGGTGATGCAATCGCTTAGCCCATGTTCGTCAATCACCGCCTGCATTCGTTCACGATCGGGGCCATCGCCCACGACGTGAAGATGATGCTGACGCAATATCTCGGATTTGGCAAAGGCTTGAAGCGGCAGTTCCGGCAATTTGTACGGCACCAGTCGCCCGGCATAGAGAAAGTGAATTTTCCCATCTGTGCTGCGGCTACCAGCGGGTTTCGCGCCGTTGGCATGGAAAATTTCCGGATCAAATCCGATTTCAGGAAACGAGATGATCCGCGCGTCTTCAACGCGGGCCAGATCGGTGCGCGTATGGGAAAAGGCGCTTAGCACCGCCGCCGCATCATCATAGGTTGAGCGCGCATAAGGTAGGTATTTGTAGAAGTCGCGCAGCTTGCGCAGCTTTTCCTTTTCGCGCGCCTGTTCGGCGGCAAAGGCGACGGGCCAATCGAGATTGCCGTTCAAGGGGCCGATTACAAAGGGCTGTTTGACTTTGTGGGCCAACCAGCTTGGCAACGTGGGGGACATAGGGGTGATGCGGTGAACGATATCAAACTCACCAGATGTGAGTTGCGGTTTGAACCGTTTCCAAACTCCGTGTTCAAACGCCAAATACGGAAGGTAGTTGAAAATCATTGAAGTCGACCAACCGACCTCTTCGCCACCACGAATGACCCGCGCGGCCTTGAACATCGGCGAGGCGATCCATTCATTGTCGATATAGGCGATCTCAAATCCTGTCGGTCCGGCTTTTTCGATGTTTTCGCGGTTGCGCACATGGGTGGCCAAGGTGACATCGCACAGTTTGGCAATCTCAAGCGCATATTTATAGCCGACAATCGGAAGGCTGGGCCATTCCGGGTTGCATTCATCCGCGACCAGCAGAACCTTGGGTTTACGTGTCATTATTGTCCTCGTCACATCACTGACTGCCATTTTAGCGTCGCGTTATATTTGGTGAGTTTCAGCCTCTCGGCGCGTAGTTTTTCGGCGTATCCGGTCAACGCCCCAACAAGCAGCCAAGTTAGCGGCGTTAGTGTCGCGTTTGGGATCATGTCCAGCGCGTTGATGGCCAGCAAAAGGCTAAGTGGGCCGACATAGGGTGATACCTCGCGATTGCCAGCCATGGCCAACTCGCGACCCAAAAGCAGCAAAGGTAGCAGCAGCAGGCCGAATTCAGCGATAAACCCGACCCACCCATAAACGCCAATCACGATGATCCACCGCCCGTCCGTCACCGTTAGGATATTGCCGTTTACCGGGTCCAAAATGTGGTTTCGGCCAAAACTGCCCCAGCCAAAGACCGGTTTTTGGTAAGCGCGTTCCAAAAGCGTGTTTTCGTTGTCAAAGCGGAACTCCAGACTCCCGGCTCGTTGCGGGTCAATCGCGGCGGCTTGGGCCAATAATCTGTCCTGCGGGATCAAATCGGCCCCTTTGAGGATCGGATAGGCCAGTGCAATCGAGCCGATCACAATCGCAATGCGCAACTGTGCCTTGGTGCCAAGAAGAACCACCATCGGCACAAGCAAAAGCATGAACAAAAGCGAGCCAAGCGATTTGGCCAGCACCAAGATGGCCGTCAAGTAAAGCGAAGCCAAAAGCAGTTTAAACCGCGGCCCCTTTTCGTAGCGCCAAAGCGCATAGGCCGAGACAACCGCCGACATGGTAAAGAAGGCAACCCAGAGCCCATGATACAAAAACACAACCGGGCGATAGCCACCGGCGCGCAAGGATTGGCCAAAGAGGTGTTGGTAGTAGCCATAGATCCACAGGTTGAGCTGAGGTGACAGCCGAATTTCGATCAACATCAAAATGGAATAGACCAGCCCGCCAACCATGGTGGCCCAGAGGATTTCTTTTTGGGACCCGCCGCTTGCCAAATGCTGCCGCGCCATCAGGAACGGAACAATTAGCAAAAACTGTTCGATGGGCAAGGCGAGGGCGTGTTTTAGGTTGTGACCCTCGACGCCGACCTGACCAAAAAAGACCGGTTCTTCGTTGGTGAGAACGGTCGGTATTGGCGACAAGACAAAGAGCAGGAGAAGGACCTTGCCAACTATGCTTTGCGGAAGGAGCGGCCCATCATGGCCATAGCGCCAAAGGGCGACCATAAAGGCCATCAAGGCCGGGATATTGTGCTTGTTGAGGGGCGGCATCAGCGGCAGGTCAAACACCGCCGGGTATTCTGGTAAAAACAGATAGCCAAGCATCAAGGCCCAAATGAGCGCGCGATCAGCCCGCAGTCGCCCATAGAGGGCGACCACTACCACTGGAAACACGGCCAGTGCCAGAAAGGCTATCGGGTTGGGCATCTCTTCCAATCATCCCGTGTCGGGAACCCCCATTGGGCCCCGCGTTTGCGTCAATCTAACAGTGTCACAAGGCCAAGTCGCGACAGCAATGGTACGAAATCGTGAAACCCAAACCCGTTTGCCGGATCACTCTCGCTTGTCCGCACCCCCCTGAAAAACTTGGTAAACGCGCCCAAGCCCCTCCAAAAGCGCGCCTCAGACAGGAAAGGGACATGGAAATGGGGCATTTTGATGGCTGCAAGGAGCTTGCGAACACCCGTTTTTTGCGACCGCAGACCAAACGAAAATCAGAGCTTGAGACGAACCGAGGTTGATTCTTCGGCGGCGCAAGTTGCCCCTTGTTGGCACTATCTGGATGTCTGCAAGGAATGTTTGCCTTGAATGTCATAGGAGGCAAAAAACGTTCAGAGCCCCGGCATTGCGGGTCAGGCCAAGTGAAATTCTGTCGAATTACCGGCGTTTTTCACTGAATTTGACGTTTTTGGGGGCTGAAAACGCCGGTTTTTGGTGGAATTTCAGAAGCCAAAAGTGATTGTCGAAAACGTCGTATCTGCCTAATAACCTTCAAAAATGAGACTTATAGTTTCATTTTAAAAAAGCAATTGGCATTATATCCAGTTTGATTTTGGACCTATTGAGCCACCTCTACCAAGACTACGATGGCTTCAAATCGCGCCGGCCCAATTGGTCGGCGTCCTTTCTTGGGAGACGCACACATGAAAATGACCACCGAAGAAGCCTTTGTGAAGGTCCTGCAGCGCCACGGCATCCAACACGCCTTTGGTATTATCGGATCGGCAATGATGCCCATCTCGGACATCTTCCCCAAAGCGGGCATTAACTTCTGGGATTGCGCCCACGAAGGATCCGGTGGTTTCATGTCCGATGGCTACACGCGCGTCACCGGCAAGATGTCGATGATGATTGCGCAAAACGGCCCCGGCATCACCAACTTTGTGACCGCTGTCAAAACCGCTTATTGGAACCACACGCCCCTGCTTCTCGTGACTCCTCAAGCCGCCAACAAAACCATCGGTCAGGGTGGCTTTCAGGAAATGGAACAGATGCGCATGTTTGCGGATTGTGTTGCCTATCAGGAAGAAGTGCGTGACCCATCCCGTGTTGCCGAAGTTCTGACCCGTGTGATTGCCCAGGCCAAACGTGCCTCGGCCCCGGCGCAGCTTAACATCCCGCGCGACATGTGGACCCAGATCATCGACATCGAAATTCCCGAGCCAATCGAGTTCGAGCGTTCATCGGGTGGTGCGTCCTCTGTAACCGCTGCGGCCGCACTTTTGTCCGAAGCCAAGAACCCAGTTATCTTGAACGGTGCCGGTGTTGTTCTGTCTGACGGTGGGATTGATGCGTCGATCAAACTGGCCGAGCGTCTCGACGCCCCTGTTTGCGTTGGCTACCAGCACAACGATGCCTTCCCCGGCAACCACCCACTCTTCGCAGGTCCGCTGGGTTATAACGGCTCCAAAGCCGGGATGCAGTTGATCAAAGACGCCGATGTTGTCTTGTGCCTTGGCACCCGTTTGAACCCGTTCTCGACCTTGCCGGGTTATGGCATGGAATACTGGCCCGCTGATGCGAAAATCATTCAGGTCGACATCAACCCTGACCGCATTGGCCTGACCAAAAAGGTTTCGGTCGGAATCGTTGGTGACGCTGCCAAAGTGGCGGATGGTATCCTCGGGCAACTGTCTGACACCGCTGGTGACGCAGGCCGTCAGGCGCGCCGTGACAACATCGCGCAAAAGAAATCGGCTTGGGCGCAAGAGCTGACCTCGATGACGCACGAGGACGACGATCCCGGTACCAGCTGGAACGAGCGTGCCCGCGCAGACAAGCCCGAGTGGATGTCGCCACGGATGGCGTGGCGTGCGATCCAACAGGCGTTACCCAAAGAGGCGATCATTTCGTCTGATATCGGCAACAACTGTGCCATCGGCAACGCCTATCCTTCGTTTGAAGAAGGGCGCAAATATTTGGCTCCGGGTCTGTTCGGTCCTTGTGGCTATGGTCTGCCCGCCATTGTTGGCGCGAAAATCGGTCAACCCGACGTGCCGGTTGTTGGGTTTTCGGGTGACGGTGCCTTTGGCATCGCGGTGAACGAATTGACGGCGATTGGTCGTGGCGAATGGCCTCCGATCACGCATATCGTGTTCCGCAACTACCAGTGGGGTGCCGAAAAGCGGAACTCGACCCTGTGGTTTGATGACAACTTTGTTGGCACCGAGCTGGACGAACAAGTGTCCTACGCTGGCATCGCCAAGGCTTGTGGCCTGCAGGGTGTCATTGCCCGCACCATGGATGAGTTGACCGCCGCGCTCAACAAAGCGATCGAAGATCAGAAGAACGGCAAAACCACTCTGATCGAAGCCATGATCAACCAAGAGTTGGGTGAACCCTTCCGCCGTGATGCGATGAAAAAGCCGGTCGAAGTTGCCGGTATCTCTGCTGACGACATGGTGCCTCAGTAAACTGACTGCGATCACCCCTTTGGTGCTGCCTTTGGGGTGATCGTGATGACTGTGCCGTGTCTCGGCAAAACGGCTAATTTGGGAGGAGCGGCCATGATTCTCGATCAGATCATCGACAATTCGCGTGCTGCATGCCCGCGTATCGTTTTGCCCGAAGGTGATGACCCGCGCATCATCGAGGCCGCCATTCGCGCCAAGCAAGATGGTATTGCCGATGTTATTCTATTGGCTAACCCCGACGCCTTTGCGACTGCTGCCGCCGCGTTTGACGGCCACGATACCCTGACGGTCATCGACCCGGCGACGTCGGACAAGCTAGACGCTTATAGCGCGGCCTACCTTGAGCTGCGCCGTCACAAGGGCATGACCAAAGAGCGGGCGCGTCAAGATATGTCACGCTCGCTTGGTTATGCGGCGATGATGGTGCGCTTGGGGGATGCGGATGGCACGCTTGGCGGCGCGGTGGCCACCACCGCCGACACCGTGCGCGCCGCCTTGCAAATCATTGGCAAAGCCCCCGGTGTCGATGCGGTTTCCAGCTGTTTCTTGATGTTGCTTGCTGCGCCGCATGAACGGGCGGTGATCTTTGGCGATTGTGGTCTGATCCTCCAACCTAGCGACACCGAGCTGGCCAATATCGCCATGTCTTCGGCCAAATCGCTTGTGGCGCTAACCGGCGAAGAGCCACGCGTCGCGATGCTGTCGTTTTCGACCATGGGTAGCGTCACCAAAGCGGCGCATGAATCGCTCGAACGTATCGAAAGCGCCGTGGCGATGATCCGTGCTCAAGCCCCGGATTTGAAAATTGATGGCGAAATGCAGTTCGACGCCGCACTGATCCCAGAGGTGGCGAGCTCCAAGGCCCCTGAATCCGAAGTGGCGGGGCGCGCCAACGTGTTTGTATTCCCTAGCCTGAGCGCCGGGAATATCGGCTATAAAATCGCGCAACGGATTGGCGGGGCGACTGCGCTTGGTCCAATCCTCCAAGGTTTGGCCCATCCGGCAAATGATCTATCCCGCGGCTGTAGCGCTGATGACGTTTATCAAATGATTGCGATCACTGGGGCGCAAACGGCGCCGGTTCGGGCGGCCAATACAACAAAGGGCATTGCATGACCTTGCCCCCCCCTTTGTCAGCACCAAAGCCCCAGATCAAAACGATTTCGGCCTCATCAATAAGGCACATTGATCCATCGTGTGTTTTTGCGCCCCTTGCCCTAGCCTCAGAGGGCTTTTCGCTAAATTCCACACTGGCAAAACGCCAGACCTCGACTCTCGGATTGGCGGCCTCGGCTGCGATCCAACCCTGAAAGGCCCGGCCACATGGCGGACACGCGGACATCTCCTTTTGCAGCCTACAGCGTTGCCAACCTGAGCCAAAAGGCACAGGAGCTTTTTCCGGGCGTCGCGGTGTCTTTGCTCGTCGCGGTTGCGGCTAAATTCCTATCTGAACATTACGCCACCCCCGCCATGTTGATGGCTTTGCTGCTCGGGATTGCGGTCCATTTTCTGGCCGAAGACGAAAAATGCGCCCCCGGTATCGCCTTTTCGGCCCGCACCGTTCTGCGTGTTGGGGTGGCGTTCTTAGGCGCGCGTATCAGCATCGACTTGCTTGTCGGGCTTGGTGGTCCGCTGATCGCGCTGGTGATCGGTGGCGTTTTGGCGACCATCGCCTTTGGCCTCGCGGTTGGGCGGTTCTTTGGTCACAAATGGCGGTTTTCGTTGCTGACGGCGGGGTCCGTTGCCATCTGTGGGGCAAGTGCCGCCATGGCCATCGGCGCTATTCTGCCCCGCGATGAGCGTTCCGAAGAACGGCTTATTTTCACGGTTGTCGGCGTTACTGTTTTGTCCACCTTGGCGATGATCCTATACCCAATCTTGGCCGAAATGCTGGCATTGAACACGACCGAAGCCGGGGTGTTCATTGGCGGCACAATTCATGACGTGGCCCAAGTTGTCGGTGCCGGGTTTTCGATCTCTGTCGAAACTGGCGATACCGCGACCTTGGTTAAACTGATCCGCGTTGCCATGTTGGCCCCGGTTGTCCTTGTTGCCTCCATCGCGATCCGCTCGATGGCGTCGGCGACACCGGGTGAAACCCGCCCGCCGCTTTTACCGGTCTTTGTGCTGGCCTTCCTCATCCTCGCTGGCCTGAATTCGGCGCATCTTATCCCGGCTGCATTGGCAGAATTTCTAAGCCAAGCATCACGTTGGCTTTTGCTGATCGCCATCGCCGCCGTGGGCATGAAAACCAACCTCAAACAGGTGCTTGGCGTCGGAGCCGCAGCCATTGCCCTGATTGTGGTCGAAACACTCTTTATCGGGGCTTTCATCCTTTTGGGGATCCGTCTCATCACCTGATCAAACCGCAGCAGAACAAGGGCGCCAGATGACATTCCAGCAACCTGAACTAGACACCAGCCCCAAGGTTTCGGACGAGGTCCGCAAAACCACTTGCTATATGTGCGCCTGTCGCTGCGGGATCAACGTGCACATGAAGGATGGAAAGGTCGCCTATATCGAAGGCAACCGCGACCATCCCGTGAACAAGGGCGTGCTCTGTGCCAAAGGGTCCGCTGGCATCATGCAACACAACGCGCCATCGCGGCTGCGCGCGCCGATGAAACGGGTCGGGCCGCGTGGCTCGGGTGAGTTCGAAGAGATCAGCTGGGACGAGGCCTTTGACATCGCGGCCTCTCATCTCGAACCTTTGCGTGAAAAGGCGCCCGAAAAACTCGCGTTTTTCACCGGTCGCGATCAATCTCAAAGCTTCACAAGCCTCTGGGCACAAAGTTTCGGTACGCCAAATTACGCGGCGCATGGCGGCTTTTGTTCGGTCAACATGGCGGCTGCGGGCATCTACACGATGGGTGGTGCATTCTGGGAATTTGGTCAGCCGGATTGGGAGCATACCAAGCTTTTCATGATTTTCGGCGTCGCCGAAGACCACGACAGCAACCCGATCAAGGCGGGCATCGGCAAAATCAAAGGTCGCGGTGCCAAGGTGATTGGCGTTAACCCGATCCGCTCGGGTTATAACGCGGTGGCCGACGAATGGGTTGGGATCACGCCGGGCACCGATGGGTTGTTCATCCTTTCGATGGTGCATGAGCTGCTCAAGGCGGGGCGGATCGACCTCGACTATCTGGCGCGCTACACCAATGCGCCGGTCCTTTTGGATTGCGATCCAAAATCGGACAACTTTGGCCTGTTCTTGCGCGATGACGATGGCAAACCACAGGTCATTGATCGCAAAACCAAAGAGCTGGTTGCCTTTGACAAACCCGGTATCATGCCCGACCTAACCGGCCATATCCGCCGCGCCGGTGTCACGCACCATGCCGTTATGCATCAGATGGCGGAAAAGTACCTTGATCCGCAATATGCGCCCGAAGCAGTGGCCGAACGCTGTGGCATCCCCGCGACCCGCATTCGCGCACTGGCCGCTGAACTTGCCCGTGTCGCCTTCGAAGAGCCTGTGGTTCTTGATCGCGAATGGACAGATTTCCGGGGTGAAACCCACGCTCAAATGATTGGTCGTCCGGTATCCTTCCATTCCATGCGCGGAATTTCGGCGCATTCGAACGGGTTCCAAACCTGCCGTGCCCTGCACGTTCTGCAAATCTTGCTTGGTGCGGTCGAAACCCCCGGTGGGTTCCGCTTCAAACCGCCCTATCCCAAACCGGTCGAGGCCCACCCCAAACCCCATTGCGGTGTGGTTCCCGGCCAACCGCTTGACGGTCCTCATCTCGGATTTGTGCGCGGCCCCGAGGACTTGATGCTCAACAAGGACGGTAGCGCCGCCCGCATCGACAAAGCCTTTACCTGGGAAAACCCGATGTCCTCGCACGGGTTGATGCATATGGTGATCGCCAATGCCCACGCCGGTGATCCGTATAAGATCGACACGCTGTTCCTTTATATGGCGAACATGTCGTGGAATTCGTCGATGAATACGTCCGGCGTCATGAAGATGCTCACGGACAAGGATGAAAACGGCAATTACGTCATTCCAAACATCATCTATTCCGACGCCTATAGTTCGGAAATGGTGGCCTATGCCGATCTAATCCTGCCCGATACCACCTATCTGGAACGGCATGATTGTATCTCGATGCTCGATCGCCCGATCTCCGAACCTGATGGTGCCGCCGATGCGATCCGCTGGCCGGTGGTCGAACCTGACCGCGATGTGCGCGGCTTCCAAACGGCGCTGATCCAGCTGGGGGTCAAACTTGGTCTCCCGGCCTTTATCAATGAAGACGGCAGCGCCAAATACACCGACTATGCCGATTACATCACCAATCACGAACGTAAGCCGGGCATCGGCCCGCTCACCGGTTGGCGCATCGGCGAAGACGGATTCAACACCGGGCGCGGCGCCCCGAATGACGCGCAACTGGATAGCTACATCGAAAACGGTGGCTTTCACGTTCATCACATCCCGGCCGAAGCCAGCTATTTCAAACCGTGGAACGCTGCCTATCAGGACTGGGCGGTTGATCTTGGCCTCTATGACGCGCCGACGCCCTATATATTTCAGCTCTATTCCGAACCGGTGCGCAAATTCCAACGCGCCGCCGAAGGCCACGGCGACCACCAGCCGCCCGATCACTTGCGCGAGCGCCTCAAAAAGGTCATGCAACCGCTGCCCGAATGGTACGAACCCTTCGAAGGCACCATGGTTGATCCCGACCGCTACCCGGTCCACGCTCTGACCCAACGTCCGATGGCGATGTATCACAGTTGGGGCACGCAAAACGCATGGCTGCGCCAGCTCCATGGCCGCAATCCGCTCTATTTGCCAACAAAACTGATGCGCGAACATGATTTGTCCGATGGCGATTGGGCGCGGGTAAGCTCGGCCCATGGGGAAATCACGGTGCCGGTCATGGAAATGGCAGCGCTCAACGAAAACACCGTCTGGACATGGAACGCCATTGGCAAACGCAAAGGCGCTTGGGCGCTCGACAATGACGCCCCCGAAGCCACCAAAGGGTTTTTGCTTAACCACCTGATCAACGAACTTTTGCCGCCGCGCGGTGATGGGCAACGTTGGGCTAATTCCGACCCGATCACCGGCCAAGCCGCGTGGTTTGACCTCAAGGTCCGGATCGAGAAAACCACGGCCCCGATTGAGGAAAGCCAACCCAGCGTGCCGCCGCAAAAATCCCCCGTCGGCCAAGGTCCAAAAGAACTGCGCTGGAAGGTGGGCAAATGATCCTATCGACTCAAATTGCCAAGAAAACTCCGGGGGTTCGGGGGCTGGCCCCCGTGCGCCACATCGCAACACAGCCAACACCGGAGGCCGACCAATGACCTCACTTCCCGAAACCACAACGCGCAAGCTTGGCCTTGTTATTGACCTTGATACCTGCGTCGGTTGCCATGCTTGTGTGATCTCCTGCAAAGGTTGGAACACTGAAAACTACGGGGCACCGCTTTCGGATCAAGACCCCTATGGGGGCGACCCGGTTGGCACCTTTCTCAACCGCGTCCATAGTTACGAGGTCCAGCCCGATCAGGGCGCTGCGCAATTGGTGCATTTCCCCAAATCCTGCCTGCATTGCGACGATGCCCCCTGCGTGACCGTTTGCCCGACCGGGGCAAGCTACAAGCGCGTCGAAGACGGCATCGTTTTGGTCAACGAAAGCGATTGTATCGGCTGTGGCCTTTGCGCGTGGTCCTGCCCTTATGGGGCCCGCGAACTCGACGCCGCCGAAGGGGTGATGAAAAAATGCACCCTCTGCGTTGACCGCATCTACAATGAAAACCTCCCCGAGGAAGATCGCGAACCGGCCTGCGTTCGGACCTGTCCGGCCGGGGCGCGCCACTTTGGTGATTTCGCCGATCCAGACAGCAACGTCTCGAAACTTAGCGCCGAACGCGGCGGCATGGATTTGATGCCCGAACAGGGCACCAAGCCGGTCAACAAATACCTGCCCCCACGTCCCAAAGACAGTTGGGAGGGCGAGGTCGACGTGCTTGCCCCATGGCTTGAACCCGTCGCACAGGAACCACAGGGCTTCCTTGGGTGGCTCGACAAAGCACTGGAGAAACTCTGATGCATCCAGCTCCCTCCGTTATCGTCTTTACCACCCTGTCCGGCCTAGGCCTTGGTTTGTTGTTCTGGCTGGGTATTGACCCCGACCCGAGCCGTGGCTGGGTTGGTTTTACCTTTTTCCTGATTGCCTTCGCCCTGACCATCGGCGGGCTCATGGCCTCAACCTTTCACCTTGGTCGCCCGGAACGCGCGCTCAAGGCATTTAGCCAGTGGCGCTCAAGCTGGCTTAGCCGCGAGGCATGGGCCGCCGTATCCGCCCTTGTTTTGATGGGGCTTTATGGTTTCTTCCTGATCATCTTCGACACGCATATCGCCATCTTGGGCTGGCTCGGGGCGTTGGCTTGTTTGGCGACGGTCGGCACCACGTCGATGATCTATACCCAGCTTAAAACCGTGCCGCGCTGGCACCATTGGTCAACGCCGATCTTGTTCTTTGCGCTGTCGCTTGGCGGCGGCGCGCTCTTGGCGGGCAAAATCTCAACTGCGATTTTCCTGATCGCGGTTGCCGGTTGCGTTCAGGCCTATTGGTTCTGGCAGGGGGATCAACGTTTTGACGAGGCTGGTTCGACCATGGGGACCGCCACCGGCCTTGGTGATCGTGGCAAGGTCCGCGCCTTTGAACCGCCTCACACCGGCACCAACTATCTGCTCAACGAATTTGTCTATGTGGTCGGGCGCAAGCATGGCGATAAACTACGCCTGATTGCTTTGGGCCTGATGGCGGTTTTGCCGTTGCTTATCTTGCTGACAAACCCGCATCACCTCTTGGCTATCATTGCGGTCTTGTCGCATCTGGCCGGGGTTGTTGTGGCGCGTTGGTTGTTCTTTGCGCAGGCCGAACACGTTGTTGGCCTCTATTACGGCAAACGTTAACGGAGACGCGAGGGCCGGCGTGTTGCACCGTGCCGTGCTGCCGTTAGGGTGCATAAAACCTTGGGGGCGGTGTGATGAAGTTCAACCATGTTGGTATTCCGACGACAGATCGGTTTGAGGGCGAAATTCCTCTGCCTGATCTGGCGATGACGGTCAGCGATCACAAGAACAATCCGTTCGGCATTCAATGGCAGCGCTACGATGATGGCGCGCCCTATCCCGATCTGGTCAAAACCGTTGCCCATGTGGCGTTTGAGGTCCAAGACCTTGCCACCGCGCTATTGGGCCAAAAGGTCATCATAGAACCCAATGATCCAATTCCGGGCCTAACCGTCGCCTTTATTGAGGTCAACGGTGCCCCGGTCGAACTGATGCAGATCGACCGGGAGGTTTGCCAAGAGGACATTTAGGGGCTTTATGTCTTCTTCTTGTCGGTACCCAAGGTCTCTTTCAACCAATCGCCACCGTCGTCGATTTTATCTTCAACGCTCTGGACAACCGGGGCAATCCGCTTGGCTTGGAAGCGTTTCCAACGCACCCGAACGGCCCAGAAAAGAGCGAACAAGGTCACAAGGACCGCAATGTTCATCCAAGGAATGATGCGCGTGTCGGGGCTTTCGACGTCGCGCACGGACAAAGCATTTGGGAAGATCGAGATAAACTCGTTGCGCCACCCATAGTGACGAACGGCAACCCAACGCGGTGCGTCGGCGGTCGACTTCATGTCGCTTGCCTCGGCATAGAGGTTGGAGGTGTCGAACTTGAAGTACGGTGGCCAGCCCCAACCTGTGTCTTCGTTGCGATAGACCATGATGTCGCCATCAACATCGACCGTCTGGATAAAGAACACGTCGCGTGTCGGTAGCGTCCCGTCGCTGCCCACATCGGCCTGCGCCCAAAACAGGCTGTTTTCACCGGGATCAACACGCTTTTCATAGGTGTCGGTGATCCGCACGATGTCATGTTGGGGTAGGGTGTAGTGTAAAAAGGCCGCGACAAAGACCCAAAACACGATGATAAACGCCCATTTTATATATGCCATACCCAGCCCCTCTTAGTGGAAATTCGTCAGATAGATGATGATCGCCACAATGCAGATTGGCAGCCCATAGACCAGCGCAAACAGCGACCAGCGCCGCAGTTTTTGATGTTTTTCAAGGCCTGCGTCGACATATGTGTCCAAATCACCGGGTTGCCCGACATCGTGCCATTCGTCTTCGAGCTCGGCGCGTTTTTGCGCGCGCAGCCGGAGCAGGGTGATCACGTAAACCACCGACAGCACCACCAGCCCGATTATCAACAAACGCCCAAGCGCGACCATGGCTTTCCCCTTCACCTAGTCAGGTGATAGCAGGTTTGGCCAAATTCAACCATGTGGCGGGTTACCAAGTGTTGGTTTTCCAGCGGCGTGGCGTTGTGGACGCAACAAGGGCAAGGATCGGCCCCCAAATCACCCCGGCTTTGGCCCCCAAGGTAAGAAAATGCCGTGTGCCATCGGAGTTGGAAAACAGCAGTTGGGCAACCTGCGGATTTTCCAATCGGTAAAGAAGGGCAAATCCGATGGCCGACGCAAGCCACAAGAACACCGCCGAGATCACAACCAAAACGGCCATACCGGGCAGGGTCTCGGGTAAAAACGGCTCGATCACACGCGGGATCGCCACGGCCAAAACCATCAAGGCCAAGCTGGGAAGGGCAAGTTCCAGAAACATGATCGAAAGATGGGGCCGATGCGCGGGGCGGTCAAGCGGGTGTTAGGCGCGCAACGTGAAATCCGGTGTCATGCGGATGAGGTCCGCGTTGGTTCCGGGCGTCAAATGTCCGGCGTCCAATCCGGCCAATTTCGCCGGAACGGATGTTGCTGCGCGCAGCGCATCGTCTAGCGGAACGCCCACCTCTTGTACCATCACACGTATCGCAGTGACCAAATCCAGATCGGCCCCCGCCAAGGTGCCATCTTCCAGCGTCAAACGCCCGTCGCGGCGCAACACCTTGCGCCCGTCAATTTCAAAACTCTGCGCGCTGCTACCCGCACAAGCCATTGAATCACTTACAAGGAAAATCTCACCCGGCCCTTGTTTGGCATCCCATGCCGCGCGGATCGTTGCCGGATGCACATGAATGGCATCAGCAATCAGCCCGGCGGACAAATCGCCATGGGCGAGCGCCGCGCCAACCAATCCGGGTTCGCGATTGCCCATCTGGCTCATCGCATTGAACAAATGCGTGACACAGCGCGCCCCGGCCTGAACATACTCTGAACAGGTGGCGAAATCTGCGTTGCTATGGCCCAATGAGACAACCGCCCCCGCCCCGGCAAGCGCTGCGACCTGGTCCAAGCTAACATTTTCCGGCGCAACGGTGATCATCAATGCGGGCAAGTCACGGGCCGCGGCAAGCAAGGCGTCCAAATCCCCCGGCTCCATCTCTCGGATCAACCCGGCGGAATGCGCACCCTTGCGGGTGACCGACAAATGCGGCCCCTCAAGGTGCAATCCGGCGATGCCCGGCACGCCTTCGGCGATCGCTGCTTTGGCCGCGTCAATGGCGGCGCGCGTCTGGTCGGCGGTGTCGGTGATCAGCGTTGGCAAAATTGACGTCGCGCCCAAACCAACATGTGCCCGACCCATGCGCCGAAGGGTTTCGACCTCAGGCGCGTCATTGAACATGATCCCATCGCCGCCATTGACCTGAAGATCAACAAAGCCGGGCGACAAAACATCACCGCCCAACTCAACCACATCACCAGCCACGCCATCCCCCCGGTCCGGTTCCAGCGCAACAATTGTGTCACCGGCAACAATCAACCGGTGATCCATTAGCATCTGGTCGCCGTCAAAAATCGGGCCGCCGCGGAAAATCTGGCGCGTCTGGGTCATACCGTTTCGGTCACTTTATTTAGGTGGCGCGGTGCATCCGGGTTGATATTGCGCGCGGTCGAGACCTTTTCGACCATCGTGTAAAACGACACAATGGTTGAAATCGGATCGGTGAGCCAATGATCGGTACGTTGATGCGGCAAACAGATGGCTTTCTTGGCTTTTTTGCTGGTGACAAAGGCCAGAGCGCCTTTTTCGGTCAACGCATCAGCGACCTCAATCAACGACTCTTCGGCGGCATCACTTGCGGCAAACCCGATCACCGGGAACCCGCGTTCCACGATCGACACCGGGCCATGCATAACCTCAGCCGAAGAATAGCTTTCGGCGTGAATTTGACAGGTTTCCTTGAACTTCAACGCCGCCTCATTCGAGATCGCAAAGGACGGCCCGCGCCCAAGCGTCAGAACCGATTGACCGGTGATCGCATTGGCCGCAACGGTCCAGTCACAGGCAATGGCTTTTTCCAAATGCTCGGGCAGGGCGCGAATGGCTTTGACCAACTCTTGGTCCCCTTTAAACTCGGCAAGCAACCATAGCCCGGCCACGAGCGAGGTCACAAATGTCTTGGTCGCGGCGACGCTAAGCTCGGGCCCGGCGCATATTGGCAAGGTCGCGGTTGCGGTGTTGGCAAGGGGCGACGTGGCATCATTGGTGATCGCGACGCTCGTGGCCCCGCCTTCGGTGATTGCCCGCGTAAGTTCGACAATGTCGGGGCTTTTGCCCGATTGTGATACCGAAATGCAGACCGCGTTTGGCACCCGAAGCTTGGCCCCATAAATCGACGCCACCGAAGGTCCGACCGACGCCATCGGAAGGCCCAGTTCCAATTCGCAGGCATATTTCAAAAAGGCACAGGCGTGGTCCGATGAGCCCCGCGCCACCGACATCAAAAACGGCACGTCATCGCCGATTTTACGGATCGCGGTTTCAATGGCGCCTGCGCCCGAAGACAAAAGACGATCAACCGCCGCCGGGATATCTTCGATCTCACGACGCATTTGGGTTTGTGTGGTGGACATGGTTAACCTCGCCCGTTGGAAGAGTTGGAGAGCCGCAATTCGGCAACAAAATCATACGCATCGCCGCGATAAAGCGACTGGGTGTATTCGGCCACGCGCCCGTTTTCGAGAAAAGAGGTGCGCTTGATACTCAGCCCGGCATTGCCTTCGGCCACGCCAAGTAGCTCGGCATCTTTGGCCGACAGGTTGATCGCCGAAATCTTTTGAACCGCGCGCACGGGGCGGTGTCCGCTGGCTTCGAGCAGCTCATAAAGCGATGTGGTGACTTCAAGCGGATTGGGTAGAATGTCCAAAGGCAAGGCGGCGCGTTCAATCGCCATCGGCCGCCCCCCTGCTTCGCGCAAACGGGTGATCCGCGCCACCGAGTCGCCGGTCGATAAGGCCAGCGCGATGACTTCGTCGGGCGAGGGCATGAAAATCCCGCGTTCCAACCAGCTTGACGTTGTTTCCATGCCGCGCCGGCTCATATCTTCGGTGAATGACGTCAGATGTGACAGGGATTGTTCAACCTTGGCCTCGGCTTCACGCACAAAGGAACCGGACCCCTGCCGTTGCACGATCAACCCTTTGCTGACCAGCTCATGGATGGCTTTGCGCACGGTGACCCGCGACAGATCGGTCATATCCGCCAATTCGCGTTCCGGAGGGAGCGAGCTATTGGCAGGCAAAACACCTTCGTCGATGCCCTGTTCCAAGCGGCGGCGCAGTTGAACATAGCGCGGGCCAGCGGTGGTCGAAAGCCAAGCGTCGGGGGCGAGAAACTCCGCAACTGTCATCCCGTGATCTCCTTTCTGAAGTCATGGGCCAGTGAAATGGCACCGTCGATTGGCGTGCCATTCGCCGGGGTCAGCGCCGCTTGCAGCGGGGCGTCAAAATAGGGGGCAAAGCTAGGGGCGATCCCGCCGGTGAGCATCACAGGCATGTCCGATGTCCATCCCAGATGTGTGAGCGCAAAGGCCAGCCGATCCGCCCCGCGTTGCATGATATTTTGTGCCAAAGGGTCGGCTTCGGCGGCGACTTTGGTAACCTGGGGTGCTAGGCGGCCAAATGCGGCGGCATCTGCGGCGGCGGCAAAGGCGACGATCTCGGTGGCATTGCCGAAATGATCCATCAAACCACGGGTCAGATCACTGGCCGGATGCAATCCATCCTGAACTTCGAGCGTCACCGACAACGCCAGCCGCCCAACCCATTGCGCCGAGGCCTCATCCCCCAAACGCGCACCCCAGCCACCGGCGAACCGGGCATGCCCATCAACTTGAACGGCTTGAAACGACCCGGTGCCGCAATGGATCAAGGCTCCATCTTGGCGACCAAGGGCACCACGCGCGGCGGGTGCCCGGTCTTCTTCGATTCGCACATGTTGAAACGGAAGGCGGTCGGCAACCTCTTGAGCTTTCTCAGCGCCGGTGACGCCGGCCAGCCCGAGGTAGCACGGAATGTTCAAAAGATCGGCTTCCTCGGTGCCTATCTCAGCGGCCAAGCCGTTCAATCCGCGCATGATTTGCGTGACGGACCCATCAAGGTCAGAGGTCACGTTGCAGCTGCCGGATTCAAACTGGAATCTTTGGCCGTTTACCTCACAGGCGACGCGGCATCGGGTGCCGCCACCATCAATGGCAAGTATCTCGGGTGGTCTGGTCATGATGCTACCTATATAATACCTTTATGGGAAATGAAAGGCCGAAAGAATACCAAGTTGCCGAAAATAGGGGGAAATGGGGTGGAAAAACCAATATGCGAAAAAATGGTAGACAATTGGTATTCAAAGGGTATGCTTATGGTCAACTGAGGGGGAATCGCGCTTTGACGCTCAAGACGGAACAGCTGCACGCACTTGCATCTACACTTGATGTCGCCACGCTTGATGCGGCGGCCGACGCGCTTGTGTCCAATCAGGTGGATGCGGCGGGTTGCGTTTCGGCCTGTCGCGACGTGATCCGTGCCGGTGCCAGCGCCATGGCGATAACACTTCGCAACGGTGGCACGCTTTACTATGTCGCGGCGGGGTCGTCGGGCCTGATGGTTGCCGCCGATGCGATGGAGCTTGGTGGCACGTTTGGTATTCCAGTGGCGCAGATCGAAATCCTCATGGCGGGCGGTGTCCCGACCACGGCGCATATGCCCGGTGATGTCGAGGATGAGGTCGACAAGCTGCCTGTCCTTCTCGCCAACATCTCGGATCGTGATTGCCTGATCGCCGTTACCGCCAGCGGCAGCACGCCCTACACATTGCGCGCCGCTGAATTGGCCCGTGCGGGCGGTGCGACCGTCATTGGTATCGCCAATAATTCACAGGCATTGTTGTTCGAAACCTCGGACCATGCCATCGCCCTCGACTCCCCGTCCGAAGTCCTTTCGGGATCGACCCGCATGGGCGCAGGGACAGCCCAGAAAATAGCGCTCAACACGCTGTCTACCCTCATGGGGGTTGAGCTGGGCCATGTTTATCAGGGGCTGATGGTCAATCTAAAGGCCGACAATATCAAGCTTTTGGCCCGAGCGCGCGGCATCGTGCGCCAAGTCACTCAGGTTGATGAGGCCACCGCAGCATCGGCTTTGACCCGCTCCGGCGGTGATGTCAAAATCGCCTGCCTTCTCGCTTTGGGTGCGCAATCACCCGAACTGGCCCGCGCCGCATTGATACGATCGCAGGGTCACCTTGGTCCCGCTATCGCGCGGCTACACTCACACGACACGATACCAAAATAACTGGGAGGAAAACCATGAAACGCAAGGCTCTACTATTGGCATTGGCCAGCACGGCCCTAACCGCGACAAGCGTGATGGCCGAGGATGTCACGCTTAACATCGAAAGCTGGCGCAACGATGACCTGACCCTGTGGCAGGACAAGATCATCCCGGCCTTTGAGGCCGCCAACCCCGGCATCAAGGTCAATTTCACCCCGTCGGCCCCAACCGAATACAACGCGGTTTTGAATTCCAAACTCGACGCTGGGTCCGCCGGTGATTTGATCACCTGTCGCCCATTTGACGCATCTCTGGCGCTTTATGATGCTGGTCATCTCGCCAACCTCGCCGACATGGAAGCCATGGGCAATTTCTCGGATGTGGCGAAATCTGCTTGGCAAACCGATGATGGCTCGGCAAGCTTCTGTGTGCCAATGGCCTCGGTTATCCACGGATTTATCTATAACAAAGAGGCCTTTAGCGAGGTCGGTGTCGAGGTTCCTACCACCGAAGCCGAGTTCTTTGCCGCTTTGGATGCCTTCCAAAAAGACGGCAACTATATCCCGATGGCCATGGGCACCAATGACCAGTGGGAAGCCGCCACAATGGGTTACAACAACATCGGTCCAAACTACTGGAAAGGTGAAGAAGGGCGTCTTGCGCTGATCAAAGGTGAGCAGAAGCTGACCGATGACGCATGGACCAAACCCTATGAAACATTGGCGAAATGGGCCCCTTATCTGGGCGACGGTTACGAGGCGCAAACCTATCCCGATAGCCAAAACCTCTTTACCCTTGGCCGTGCCGCGATCTATCCGGCGGGCAGCTGGGAAATCTCTGGTTTCAACACGCAGGCCGATTTCGAAATGGGTGCGTTCAAGGCCCCGGTCATGGCGGCTGGCGACACCTGCTACATTTCGGATCACACAGATATCGGCATCGGTATGAACGCTGCGACGGCCAACCCAGAGGCGGCCAAAGCCTTCCTGACTTGGGTGGCATCGCCTGAATTCGCGTCGATTTTTGGTAACGCCCTTCCGGGTTTCTTCCCGCTGTCCAACACACCTGTTGACCTCGAAGATCCGCTCGCCAAGGAATTTGTAAGCTGGCGCGGTGAATGCGAAAGCACCATCCGCTCCACCTATCAAATCCTGTCGCGTGGCACGCCGAACCTGGAAAATGACACCTGGGGCGCGTCCGTCGCCGCGATCAAAGGCACCTCGGCTCCGGCGGACCTTGGCGCCAAATTGCAAGACGGCCTCGCATCTTGGTACGCACCACAGCAGTAAATCCTCCCCTTAACTGCTGACGATCCGGGCGGGGTTTCCCTGCCCGGACCACTCTAACCGGAGGTTCCCCATGGATCGCCCTCGCTTTCGCTGGCACATTGTCGTGTTTCTGGCTCCTGCCGTGCTGGTCTACACCGCTGTGATGATTTTCCCGCTTTTCAACACGTTACGCTTGGCGCTCTATTCCAAGATCGACCAAGAACGCGTCTTTGTCGGCTTGGAAAACTTCCAACGCCTGTTCCTTGATCCGATCTGGTCGGACCAATTTTGGAACGCCTTGGGCAATAACTTCTGGTTCTTTGTCGTCCATATGCTGGTGCAAAACCCCATCGGGGTCGCATTGGCCGCCGTCCTAAGCCATCCGCGCCTGCGCTTTGCCGCGCTCTATCGCTCGGCCATCTTCATTCCAACCATCCTCAGCTTTGTAATTGTCGGCTTTGCGTGGAAACTGATCCTCTCGCCGATCTGGGGCATTGCGCCGTCGATGCTTGACGCGGTTGGCCTGAAATTCCTGTTCGCCCCGTGGCTCGGCAAAGAGGAATACGCGCTGACCACCCTCGCGCTGATCTCGGTCTGGCAATATGTCGGCATCCCGATGATGCTGATCTATGCGGCCCTTCTGACCATTCCAGAAGAGGTTTTGGAAGCGGGTGAAATTGACGGCGTCACCGGGGCCTCGGCCTTTTGGAAGATCAAACTGCCGCTGATCCTGCCCTCTATCGGGATCATCTCAATCCTGACATTTGTGGGCAATTTCAACGCTTTCGACCTAATTTATTCCGTGCAAGGCGCGCTTGCTGGGCCGGATTTCTCAACCGACATCCTCGGCACCTTTATGTATCGCACCTTCTTTGGCTTCCAGCTTCAGCTTGGTGATCCGCATATGGGTTCTGCCATCGCCAGCGCCATGTTCGCGATCATTCTGGTGGGTGTCTGTATCTATCTCTTCGGCATCCAAACCCGGATGCGCCGGTATCAGCTGTAAGGAGGCGAAAAGATGAACAAAGCACGCTCAAATCCGTTCAACGCCATCGCCATGCATGGTGCCTTGATCGCCTACACGCTCATCGCGCTGTTTCCGGTTTTTGTGATCCTGATCAATAGCTTCAAGACCCGCAAAAAGATCTTTCGCGAACCGCTGGCCCTGCCAGATGCCGAAAGCTTTTCACTGGTTGGCTATCAAACCGTTCTGAAACAGGGCGATTTCTTTCTCTACTTTCAAAACAGCTTTATCGTCACCGTTGGCTCGTTATTTTTCATTCTGCTTTTCGGGGCCATGGCCGCCTATGCGCTTAGCGAATATCGCTTTAAAGGCAACATGTTGATGGGTCTCTATCTGGCGCTCGGCATCATGATCCCGATCCGTATCGGCACCGTCGCCATCCTTGAAATGATGGTGCAAACTGGGCTGGTGAACACGCTCTGGGCGCTGATCCTTGTCTACACGGCCCAGGGGTTGCCGCTCGCGGTCTTCATCCTCTCGGAATTCATGCGGCAGGTTTCCGAAGACCTCAAAAACGCCGGTCGTATTGACGGCTTGTCCGAATACACCATCTTCTTCCGCCTCGTCCTGCCCCTCGTGCGCCCGGCCATGGCCACCGTCGCGGTGTTCAACATGATCCCGATCTGGAACGACCTGTGGTTCCCGCTGATCCTTGCCCCGGCGGAAGAGGTCAAAACCCTCACCCTCGGCTCACAAGTCTTCATCGGCCAGTTTGTCACCGACTGGAACGCGGTGCTCTCGGCCTTGTCGATGGCGATCCTACCGGTGCTGATCCTCTATGTGATCTTCTCCCGCCAGCTGATCCGCGGCCTGACATCGGGGGCGGTGAAATGACCAAACGCGTTGTTGCCCTTGTTTGTCCCTGTGCCAAAGACCAATCGAACAGCGGTCAGAAATGGCTCTTTGGCAACCATAGTGTCGAAGTTGTTGCGGTTGTGGACCCCAAGAAGCCGGAATGTGATCGGCGTATGATCCCGGTTTACAACACGGTTTTACGGGCGATGTGCGCGACCCGGGCCAAACACATTCTATATGGTAATCAGATGATTAGCTGCCTGAATGACCCCGAGGTGGTGAAATGACCCTACGCGTTCTCATCGCCGGGCTTGGCAATATGGGGGCCAGCCATGCCTTGGCCCACCATGCTAACCCAGATTCCCAGATTGTGGGGCTGGTAAGCCGCTCGGGCACCGTTGGCCATCGCGATCTGCAATCTTACCCAATCTTTGCGGACTTCCATCAGGCGCTAGCCGATACCAAACCCGATCTTGTCGTTGTTGCCACCTACACCGAAACCCACGCCGATTTTGCCATTGCCGCGATGGAGGCCGGGGCGCATGTCTTTGTCGAAAAACCTCTGGCGATGACCGTAGCCGACGCCGCCCGCGTCACCGCCAAGGCCAAGGCAACAGGGCGCAAATTGGTGGTCGGTTATATCCTGCGCCATCACCCATCTTGGGTCCGTCTGATCCAAGAGGCGCGCAATTTGGGTGGCCCGTTTGTCTTTCGCATGAACCTCAATCAACAAAGCTCTGGCGCGGAATGGGAAACGCACAAAGCGCTCATGCACACCACATCTCCTATCGTGGATTGTGGTGTGCACTACGTCGATGTCATGTGTCAGATCACCGACGCCACGCCGGTGCGCGTGCATGGCATGGGCCTGCGCCTGTCGGATGAGATCGACCCCAATATGTACAATTACGGCCAGTTTCAGGTCATATTCGATGATGGATCGGTTGGCTGGTACGAAGCGGGCTGGGGCCCGATGATGTCGGAAACCGCGTTTTTCGTCAAAGACGTCGTGAGCCCAAATGGCTCGGTGTCGATCACCGATGGCAACAAGGGGGCCTCGGCCGATATTGACGGGCACACCGCCGTGGGTGGCCTTTTGGTGCATCGCCCCGATGGTGACACGCTGATCGACCTGCCCGATGAACCGGGTCATCAAGATCTATGTGACGCCGAACAGGCCTATATGATCCGCGCCATTGCCGAAGACATCGACCTAACCCGACACATGAATGACGCGGTGCAATCGCTGGCGATTTGCCTTGCCGCCGATCAAAGCATCCGCACGGGCGCGCCTGTTGCGCTATCTGCCCCGCTCAAGGAGACCACCCAATGACCGCCTTGTCCCTCACAAACGTCAACAAATCCTTTGGCAAAACCCATGTGCTCAAAGACATCAACCTTGAGGTCGAAGACGGTGAGTTTGTCGTCTTTGTCGGCCCCTCGGGCTGCGGTAAATCCACCTTGCTGCGCGTCATCGCCGGGCTAGAAGACGCCAGTTCCGGCACCGTTGAAATCGGTGGCGAGGTGGTCAATCACACCCCTCCGGCCAAGCGTGGCATCGCCATGGTATTCCAAAGCTACGCACTTTATCCGCATCTCAACGTGCGGGGCAACATGACCCTCGCGCTCAAGCAAGAGGGCCAAAGCAAAGAGGAAATCGACGCCCGTGTGGCCGAAGCGGGGCGTATGCTCAACCTCGAAGAGTATCTCACTCGCTACCCCTCGGAACTCTCGGGGGGGCAACGTCAACGTGTCGCGATTGGCCGCGCCATCGTCCGTCAGCCCAAGTTATTCTTGTTCGATGAACCGCTCTCGAACCTCGACGCGGCGCTGCGGATGAATACCCGGATTGAAATCTCAAACCTACACCGGCAACTGTCGGCCTCGATGATCTATGTGACCCATGATCAGACCGAAGCCATGACCCTTGCCGACAAAATCGTCGTGCTTCGCGATGGTCGCGTCGAACAGGTCGGCAGCCCGATGGAGCTTTACAACAACCCCGCCAATCAGTTTGTCGCCGGTTTCCTCGGGGCCCCGTCGATGAACTTTCTGCCGGCCTCTCTGGTGGATGGCGCTGACCCGCGCACCCTTGGCATTCGCCCCGAGGATCTGCGTGTTGATGCCGTCGGAGACATCAGTGGCACCGTCACCCATGTCGAAGCTTTGGGGGGCGACACCAATGTGATCCTCAAGGCCGGGGATCATGACATCACCCTGCGCTTGTTTGGACAACATGGCGCGCGGATCGGGGATGAACTACGTGTTTCGGCCCCAGCTGAAAAACGCTTCTTCTTTGATGACGCGGGTCAGCGGATGTAATTAGCGCGAAACCTGCGTATCGGTCAGGCGGCTTTCCAAAAGGTCGCCTGTTTCCTCCAAAATCGGATAGCCCGTCATGGCGAAACAGGTGTTGACCTGTTTCAAAACGCGCAGGGTTTCCTGATGGATATTGCTGGCTTCGATACTGCCGATTTGCCCGTGGTTGAGACGGCCGAGGTGTTTGAGTTGCAGCTCTTGTTCGATCCGGCGAATGTTGTCCTTTTCGGCCACCAGCTCGCGGGCTTCGTCGGGGTTGCGGGTCATCATCACGTTAAGAGCAAGCTGCACATTGGCCAGAACACGGTCATAGAAATCGGCAATGTCGCGTTGCCCTTCGGCAGAAAAGCTAAGCTGTTCATGTTCCATTTTTGACGCCAGTTGAACCATGCGCCTCCCAACCAAATCCGCCGCCGCCGCAAGGTTGGTTGTCAATAGAGACAGGTCCATCGCACCCTTGATGATCTCATCATCAAGCTCTTGGCGGTTCAGTTTGGCGAGGTAAAGTTTTACATCTTTCTGAATGTGGCGCACGGCCTGTTCATGCGCATGAATGGTAGCGCGCGTTGTGTTATCCCACGAGATGTAGAGAGAGTTGACAGCTGTCAACATGTCCTCGATCCGCACACCCATTTGCAAAGATTCCCGCACCGCACAGCCAAGCGCGCGGCTTGGATGCGCCAGCGCCGCGTCGTCAAGCGCCGTGGCGCGAACTTGGTCATCCGGTGAGGAATGCGGCATCAGCCGGCTGACCAACCGGTGCAGGCTTTGAGTGAATGGCAGGGCCAGAATGCAAAGCAAAGCGTTGAAAGCCAGGTGGAGATTGGCAACACGGCCGCCCCCCGATTGCCCGAGCCAGTCAAACGTGGTTGGGGTCAAGATCAAAGCGGCAAGCGCAAGGACCGCCCCGCCGCCGCGCAGGGCAAGGTTTGACATGACAATTTGACGGGCGGGCATCGGCGCGGCGAGGGTCAGGATAACGGCGATCATCGCCCCACCTAGATTGGCCCCCAGAACCATAGCCATCGCCGCCTCAACCGGAAGCGCGCCTTGGCTCACGGCTGTGACAAAGACCAACACGGCGGCGACGCTAGAATGCACCATCCATGCAAAAAGCGCTCCGATCACAAAGGCCGACAAAAGATCGCCTTGAAGATAGGTCAGGATGCTGAGCGCGCCGGGGCTATCCATAATCGGGGCGGTGGCGGCACGCAGCATATCGAGCGAGACAAAGATCAGCGCCAAACCGATCAAGATGCGCCCGGTTTGGCGCAGACGGCGTTGACTTGACTTGAGAAAAAGGACAGTACCAACCAGCAATAGAGCCGGGATCAGCAAGGTTTGTTTGACCAGCAGGAGTTGAGCCACAATGGCCGATCCTAGATCAGCCCCCAGCAATATCGCCAAACCAACCGCCCCGGTCAGCGCCCCTTTGGCAGCGAAGTTGGACACCAACATCGCCACGGCCGTTGAGCTTTGTAACATCATGGCGGCCACCATTCCGGTGGCGGCGGCAAGGATGCGGCTTTGGGACGAGCGGCGCAACCATAGGCGCAGTTGCACGGAAAAGGCGCGCTCAACCCCGGTGCGCACAAGGCGCACGGACCAGATCAAAAGCGCTGCGGCTCCGGCGATATGAATCAGGAATGTAATCAGGGCGTTCGTGCCTCTTGTCGTTGTTAGTGCGGGGCCAGCGGCCTCAGGTTGTGGGGACGATCCAATCGGGGCAAAGGCCCGAGCGGGTGATGAAAGGCGCGGTGTCACGCCCTTGAAACAACCCATGATCAGTGATCAAAACCGTGCCGAACCCGGCGGCGGCCCCACCTAGAATATCTGTGTGCAGCGTATCGCCAACCATGGCAATGCGACGACTTGGAACGCCCTGCAATCGCGAAGAAGCGACATGAAAGGCGTTTCCAAAGGGTTTTCCAAAGAAAGACGGCTGGATACCGGTCGCATCCGCGATGTCATGGGCGATGGTGCCCGGTTCAATGCTCAACCCTGTGTCGCGTGGCGCAACTAGGTCCGGATTGGCTACGATCAACGGGCGCGGCTCGCGTCTTAGTGCGTCGATAAGACGGTTGGTATCGGCATCGGTCCAACGGCCACTTGAGAGCAAAATGAACCCACCGGCGCGCTCATAAAGGTCGGGGTCGTCATGCAAGGACTGCAGAGCAAAGGGGCTGTCGCTAAAGGTATCATTTGCAAGTGAGGCTGCCGCCCATGGGCGACCATCGAGAAGAAGGGGGAGCGAGGCGAGCGCAACGTCACGGCTTGAAACGACTTCGGCCGCGGTAAAGTCGAACCCCAAACGGTGATATTTTTCAAGCAGTTGCCTGCGCGTATAGCTGGCTGCATTGGTCAATACGACAAGCTTTTTGCCCATCTTGCGGAGTTCAGCAATGCGGTTGGGCGCGCCGGGAATCGGTTCTTCACCCCGGTTGAGAACCCCAAAGGCATCAAGGACGAAGGCGTCAAAATGCTCGGCCAAGTCGGCAAGGTTGTCTGCATGGCGTGAGGTTTTGGGACATGTGGCAACCGGGAGGCGCGGGCGGATGCTTTCGTAGCGATCAAAGGCCCAATCCGTGGATATTTCTTTCGTAAAATCCAAAGGTTAACCTGCTTGCGCGAAAGGACGGAAATCCTCACGCCAACTTAGCCCTTGCGCCAATAATTGACGCTGAACCCGGCCGGGATAGTCGGTGATTATCCCGTCAACACCAGCATCAATCGCAGCTTGAACATCGGCGGGTTCATTGGCCGTCCAGGCGTTGACGATCAGGCCAAGCTCTTGGGCCAACGCGACCTCATCGGCGCGAATATCGGCAAAATAGGGCGACCAAACCGAGCCACCCATGGCCGCGATCAAACGCGGAAGGGACCCACCGTGATCGGCCCGCGACGCCCCCGCCATCCAGTCAGATCCGTCGATGATATTGGCGTCCATCGGGGCATTTGGTTTGGCCTCATAGCTGAGATGAGAACGAGGCAGATTGGGGGCGATGTTGTTTGCACAACTTAGGATGCGCCAATCAAAGCTTTGAAAAATAACACGCTTCATGAGGTCGTGCCGTTCCAAAACGTCGATGATCGACGCGGTGTATTCCATCAACGGTGGCGTGTTTTCCGGCTCATCGGGGTGGCTTTTGACCTCAAGGTTCAGCCAGATGTCGCCATAGCTCGGTTGGGTCACCATCTCGGCCAAATCAGTCAATTTTGGCACCGTTTGACCGGTCAAAAAGGCCTGATCGGGATAGCGGTTGGCGTAATCGGTTCCGGCCCGCAATCCGCCGATGTCATAGCGTTGCAGCTCTTCAAAGGTCAGATCGTAAATCCGGGGCCCTTCGCCCGCCAACCATTGCCCATCCGGGCCACGAGTCGAGGCAGCCATTAGACGCGGATTATGGGTGATGACGGGAACGCCGTCAGCGGTTGATAACACATCCAGTTCGACCACCTGAACCCCGGTGTCAAACACGTGCTGGAATGCCATCATCGTGTTTTCCGGCAAGATGCCGCGCGCGGCGCGATGACCGTGCAGACGGACAATTCCGGGCGCTTTGCGCAGGGGGGCAAGAGGGTCGGACATATCAGTCTCCGATCCGTTTTTCAGTCGCCTCATCAAAGAGATGTAGCTTTTCTGTTGGCGCTGACAAAGTCAGCACTTCGCCAATCTGATGCTGGGTAATGCCTTCTAGGCTCGCAACAATTTGGATGTCTGTGCCGTCCAATATCCCGTGCAAAAGGGTAACACCGCCCAAGTGTTCGAGCATCTCGATGGTCATTTTAAAATGACCGGTGGCATCGGGCGTCAGATGTTCGGGGCGCACACCAAGTAAAACCTTGCCAGTGGCGGTTTGTCTTGTGTCGAGGCCGATGCCGTTGGGCATGGTCAAACTTGTTCCCGACGCGTTGCAGGGGATGAAATTCATCGCCGGTGACCCGATGAAACCGGCAACAAACACCGATGCCGGGCGTTCATAAAGCTCAATCGGCGTGCCGAATTGTTCGACGTAGCCAGCGTTCAAAACCATCAAACGATCCCCCAACGTCATGGCTTCGACTTGGTCATGGGTCACAAAGATCGAGGTCACGCCAAGGCGTTTTTGCAGCTTGCGAATTTCGAGCCGCATCTGCACGCGCAGCTTGGCGTCGAGGTTGGACAGGGGTTCGTCAAATAGGAAAACCTGTGGGTCGCGGACAATGGCGCGGCCCATGGCAACGCGCTGGCGTTGACCGCCGGACAATTGACGAGGTTTGCGGTCAAGGTATTGGCCAATCTCAAGAATATCGGCTGCCTCACGCACGCGGCGGTCAATTTCATCCTTGGAAAGCTTGCGGATTTTCAGCCCATAGGCCATGTTTTGGCGCACGCTCATATGCGGATAAAGCGCGTAGTTCTGGAACACCATTGCGATGTCGCGATCCGCTGGCTCTAGATCATTGACCCGCTTGTCGCCGATGTAGACATCGCCGGATGTGACGGATTCCAACCCCGCCACCATACGCAAAAGCGTGGATTTCCCGCAGCCCGACGGGCCGACAATGACGACAAATTCGCCGTCATTTATCTCTGCGTCGATGTGGTGCAAGACCTCGGTGTCACCGTAGGATTTCGTAAGTGTGTCTAGCTTGATACCAGCCATTGCTGCGTCGTCCTATTTGTCGGTTTCCGTAAGCCCTTGCACAAAGAGCTTTTGCATTGCGATGACCACAAAGATCGGAGGGATCATTGCGAGGAGGGCGGTCATCATGATGATATTCCATTGCGGAGATTGTTCAGCCGCTTCAAGCATTTGCTTGATCGAAACCACGATTGTCGACATGTCGCTATCGGTGGTAACCAAGAGCGGCCAGAGGTATTGGTTCCAGCCGTAGATGAACAAGATCACAAAGAGCGCGGCGATATTGGTGCGGCTCAGCGGGATCACGATGTCCCAGAAAAACCGCATCGGTCCGGCCCCATCAATCCGCGCGCTTTCCAGCATTTCATCGGGAATGGTGAGGAAGACTTGGCGAAACATAAAGGTCGCCGTGGCCGACGCGATCAGCGGCACGGTGAGGCCCCAATAGCTATTGAGCATGCCGAGGTTGGCGATGACTTCGAAGGTTGGGAGGATGCGCACCTCAACCGGGAGCATCAGGGTGATGAAGATCATCCAGAAGAAACCCATGCGGAAGGGAAACTTGAAATAGACAATCGCAAAGGCCGACAAAAGCGAGATGGCGATTTTTCCGATCGCAATCATCAGCGCCATGATCAGCGAATTGAACATCATCATCCAGACCGGCGCGGTCGCGGTCCCCGACAGGCCCGAGCCCCAGAACGTTTGTTTGAGGTTCACAAAGAACTGGTCGCCCGGCCACATGGGGATCGGGGTTTGCAGCATACGCTCGGCCTCGTGGCTGGCACCAACAAAGGTGATCCAGACCGGTAGGGCGACCATGGCCACCCCAAGCAAGAGGATGAGATGCGATGAGATCGCGAGGAGGGGGCGGTTCTCAATCATCAGTATTGCACCCTTTTCTCGATAAAGCGGAACTGGATGACGGTCATGCCGATCACCAGGATCATCAGGATGACGGATTGGGCAGCCGACCCGCCAAGATCGAGGCCGACAAACCCGTCGTTGAACACTTTGTAGACCAGCGTGGTGGTCGAATTGGCCGGGCCGCCTTGGGTCACGGCGTGGATGATGCCGAAGGTCTCAAAGAACGCGTAGGTGGCGTTGATCACCAACAAGAAGAAGGTGGTGGGTGAGATCAGCGGGAAGATGATCGTCGCAAAGCGGCGGATCGGACCCGCGCCATCAATGGCGGCGGCTTCGGTGATCGATTTGGGTATTGATTGCATTGCAGCGAGGTAGAAGAGGAAGTTATAGGCAACCTGTTTCCACGCGGCGGCGAGGATGACGAGGAACATGGCTTGAGAGCCATTTAGGTAATGATTCCAATCATATCCAACCATATCGAGCACATAGGGAAAGATGCCGATGGTCGGGTTGAACATGAACAGGAACAGCGCGCCAGCCAGAACCGGGGCAACCGCATAGGGCCAGATCAGCAAGGTGCGATAGGCGGTGGCTCCGCGCACGATACGATCGGCAAACCCGGCAAGGATGAGCGCAAAGCTCATCGAGAGAAAGGCCACAGCCGCAGAGAAAAAGATCGTCCGGCCAAAGGCGCTTCTGTAGTGGCTATCGCCCCACAGATATTCGAAGTTTTCGAACCAGACGAATTCGGTCGAGAGGCCAAAGGCGTCTTCGATCAGAAACGACTGATACACCGCTTGACTGGCGGGCCAGATGAAGAAGATCACCGTGATGATGACCTGCGGCGCGACCAGCAGATAAGGCAGGACGGAGGCCGGAAAGTGAACGCGCTTGAGCATCGTGTCTCGGATTGATCAGAGTGGAAAATGGCCCGGCAACACAAGGGTCGCCGGGCCGGTTCACCGGGAGGGCGGTGAGTTACTTGGCGGAGCGCTCGAACTTGCGCAGCAATTCGTTGCCACGCTTGGCGGCGTTGTCCAGCGCTTCTTGCGCCGAGATATTGCCAGCCCAGAGAGCTTCCATTTCTTCGTTGATCACGTCGCGGACCTGAACAAAGTTACCAAAGCGCAGACCGCGCGAATTGGCCGTCGGTGTGTTCAAGCTCAGCTGTTTGATCGCGGTGTCGGTGCCGGGGTTGCTTTCATAGAACCCTTGCTCGGCGCTCAGCTCTGCGGCGGCTTTGGTGATCGGCACATAACCGGTTTCCTGATGCCACCAAGCCTGAACCTCTGGCGAAGACAGGTAGGTCAGGAACTTGGCCAAACCTTTGTATTCGTCAGCCTCGTGACCGGCCAGCGCCCAAAGGGTCGCGCCACCAATGATCGAGTTTTGCGGCGCATCCGCCAGCTTGGTGTCGAGCGGCAGCATTGTCTGACCAAACTCAAACTTGGCTTGCGATTTGATCGAGCCGTAATAGGCAGACGAGTTCATCCACATGCCACATTCACCGTTGGTGAACATCGGAAGGCTGTCACCGCGACGCCCGCCGTAAACGAATTTGTTGTCGGCCTGCATGTCGGCAACCGATTGCAAACGCGCCGCAACTTTGTCGTTGTTAAAGGTGAATTCGGTGTCAAACCCAGCAAAGCCGTTTTCTTTGGTGCCCAGCTCCATGTTGTGCCATGCGGAGTAGTTTTCCAGCATAACCCAGGACTGCCAGCCAAAGGAAATTCCGCATTTCATGCCATTGGCAACCAGAGCGGCAGAGGCGGTTTCAACCTCATCCCATGTGGTCGGTGCTTCTACACCGGCGGCTTTGAGCGCGTCGGCGTTGTACCACAGAACCGGCGTTGAGCTGTTGAACGGCATCGACAGCAATTGGCCTTCGGGCGTTTCGTAGTAGGACACAACCGCCGGCAGATAATCGTCGCCATTGAATGGTTCACCCGCGTCTGACATCAGCTGTTCAACCGGATAGATTGCGCCTTTGGCGGCCATCATGGTTGCGGTGCCAACTTCGAAAACCTGAACCAGGTGCGGCTGTTCACCCGCGCGGAAGGCGGCAATCGCAGCGGTCATGGTTTCGGTGTAGTTGCCTTTGTAGGCGGGTGTCACAACATAGTCGGACTGGCTCGCGTTGAAATCGGCGGCGATTTTATCAACGCGTTCGCCGTTGGCCCCGCCCATAGCGTGCCACCATGTGACTTCGGTTTGCGCATAGGCAGCGCTGGCGAGGGCACCCATGAATGCGGTGCTCGCCAAAAGCGATTTGGTGAAGGTCATTGTGTCTCTCCCTGACAGCAACAAAATGTCGTTGTGAAACTGAGCATTTGCTAAGCGAAAAGATAATTCAAGTGAAACATTTGTAAATCTGACATAACATGATATTATAGTTATGGGGTGAGAGTGCCTTGATTTAAGGCGGTGAAAAGGGGGGTAAGTCATTGAAATTTCAACTAAGACAGCTGGAAGCGTTTCGCGCCGTGGCAGAAGCCGGGAACATTACACGGGCTGCAAAAAATTTAGGCGTGTCACAGCCCGCGGTGAGCCGTTTGCTATCGGATTTTGCCAAATCAATCGGATTTGAGTTGTTTGAGCGGCGGCGCGGGGTGCTCGAACCGACAAGTGAGTCGCGCTATTTGTTGACCGAAGTGAACCGTATTCTGGATGGGTTGGATCACCTCGAAGACTTGCGCCGTGACCTAACCGAACGCACCGCCGGACACATCCGAATTGCCTGTTTGCCCGGTTTCGCTACCAGCCATTTGCCCAAAGTGTTGGTCGATTTTCTGCATGACCGGCCCGGTGTGACGGTGACATTGGAACCGGATCGGCCAGAGCGGATTTTGGAATGGATCATCGGCGAACAATACGATTGTGGGCTGACCGATGGGTTTGCCGGACACCCGGCCACCGAAAGCCAAGATTTATATATCAAGTCGGTCTGCATTCTGCCCAACGGCCACCCTTTGGCGGAAAAACAGCGGATCAGCCCGGTAGATTTGGCTGATGAGCGGTTGATTCACACGCGTCGGGACAGTCGGTTTTACTATCGCCTTAGTCGGGCATTTTCCGATGCAGGACTAGAAATAAACAGCCTGATCGAAGTGCGCCAGTTCACAACCGCCTGCACAATGGTGGCCGAAGGCATGGGCGCGTCGGTGGTTAGCGCCCTAGACGCCGAACAATTTCGCGGGCGCGGTTTGGTGATCCGGCCGTTTTATCCGCAAATCTATCACCGCTTGTCGATCTTGCGACCCGCCACCGGCGCGCGTACTCCGGTTGTGCTGGATTTCATCGACGCCTTTGTCGACAGTCTCACCCCGTTTTTGGCAGAAGCGCCCCCCGAAACCGCCCGCATGACCAGCTAAGGGATCAAAATCCTCTCGGTCCGCTAGGATAGCAAAGGCCTGTGGGTCAGGCACCGGGCGTGAGCCAAGCCACCAAATAGGGGCCAAGGCGATCGGGTAGGTCGACGGTATTGTGGAGCGCGCAAAAGTTCAGAGCGATCGCCTGAACAATAAAGGCCTGCACCCCTTCGGCAAGCAATTCTGGCGCAACATCCTGGCGAAACTGCGGCGTTCGCATCCAATCTGTGAACAAGATGAATTGCCGTTCAAACGTCACGGCAATCGGCCCAATATCTTTGATAGCGGCGGCCCCTGAGCGACGAATAATCACGTCAAATACCACCCGTTCGGCCGCCATATAGCGCACCAAGGGCATGAGCGAATCAATGAGGTCTTGAACCGTTTGAGGCGCATCTTTTGCCTGCATCTTTTCCAAAATATCATCCATATCCGCGCCAATCAGATGATCGAGTAGCCCGTCCTTGTCGGGAAAATGGGCGAAAAATGTCCCTTTGGCTGTGCCGGCACGTTTCACGACCTCTTCGGTGCGCAATCCGGGATATCCCATGTCTTCAACAACTTGCCGCGCAGCATCAAGCAGTTTGGCACGAGTCTTTAGGGTGCGTTTTTGGATGGTCTTGGTCATGGCGTCACCTTTGCACGATTTTGTGACCATGGTCAAATTTGTTATTGACCGTGGTCATTTTTGATGAATATTGACCGTAGTCATTTTAGTGGAGAGCCCCATGTCACACAAAATTTTCGTCTTTGATGCCCACCCCGTTGCCAACACGCTGAACGCGCATTTGGCGACCACGTACCAAGCCGCAGCCCAAAGCGGCGGCCATGATGTCCGAGCGATGTCATTGTCACAAATGTCGTTTGATCCAGACTTTGGACAAACACATTACCGACACACCAAACCGCTAGAGCCGGATTTGGAAAGTTTTATGCAGGGGATTGAATGGTCCGATCATTTGGTGATGACCATGCCGATGTGGTGGGGGAGTTATCCGGCCAAAACCAAGGCTTTGTTTGATCGGGCGCTGATGACCGGGCGGGCGTTTGACACCCGCAACCCCAACTTCCTTGGGCTACCGGGCCCAATGCTAACTGGGCGCTCCGGGCGGGTGATCATCACCTCTGATACGCCGCGCATCTTTCAGCGACTTGTATATGGCGATGCTTTTCAGAAGCAGATCAAAAAACAGGTGATGGACTTTGTGGGCATCAAACCGACGCGGTTTACTTGGCTCGCCCAAGCTGGATCACCCAAGCCCGGACAGGTCGATAAATGGGCGGCCAAGATGGGTCAGCTTGGCCGCCTTGGTCAGTAGATCAGCCAACCACGTTGGTTTCAGGGCCATAGGGATAGCCGGTGATATTGTCGTTGCCATCCTCGGTAATCACCAGAATATCGTGTTCGCGGTATCCTCCGGCCCCCGGTTGGCCTTCTGGAATGGTCAACATGGGTTCCATGCTGATCACCATGCCGGGTTCTAGGACTGTGTCGATGTCTTCGCGCAATTCCAGCCCGGCCTCGCGCCCATAATAATGGGACAGAACGCCGAAACTATGGCCGTAGCCAAAGGTCCGGTATTGCAGCAAATCGCGTTCGGCAAAGAAGGTGTTGATTTGCTCGGTGATGTCGCTGCAACTCGCTCCGGGTTTCAGCAAGGACATCCCATATTCATGCGCGGCGACATTGGCCTCCCAAATTTTCAGGCTGGCGGCGTCGACCTCTTGCACAAAAAGCGTGCGTTCAAGAGCGGTGTAATAGCCTGAAATCATGGGGAATGTGTTGAGCGACAGGATATCGCCACGTTGCAATGCGCGTGCCGTCACAGGGTTATGCGCCCCATCGGTGTTGATGCCCGATTGGAACCACACCCATGTGTCGCGGTACTCCGCATCGGGGAACCGTTTGGCGATTTCCAACTCCATTGCATCGCGACCGGCCATGGCGATGTCGATCTCACGGAGGCCCGGTTTGATCGCGTCGCGGATTGCAAAGCCGCCCACATCGGCAACCTGCGCACCATGCCGGATCAGATCAATCTCAGCCGCCGATTTATGCATCCGCTGGCGCATGGTGGAAGGAGCGATGTCATGCGTCGCGCTTGGGGACAGGAATTCGTTCAGCAGCGCGTTTTGAGCAAGGGTCAGGTGGTCGCCTTCATAACCGATAACCTTGCCCGGCCCGGTAACGGATAGGATCGCGCGCCAATAATTGTTCCGCTGCCAATCGGTGTAGGTGATGTTGTCGGCATGGCTGCGCCGCCACGGCTGAGCAGCGTCGATGCCCGCGCTGATCGTGACGCTTTCGGTTGGTGTGACGACGAGGCCATAGGGGCGGCCAAAGCTGCAATAGAGAAACCCGGAATAGTAGGCGATGTTGTGCATCGAGGTGAAAACGCAGGTGTCAACGCCTTGGGCGGTCATCTCGGCGCGCAGTTTCGCCAAGCGTGAATCATATTCCGCGTCGGCAAAGGGACGCGTTTTTTCACCCTGGTGAAAACGATACTGTTGGGGACGTTCCATGAAACCCTCCTGTGATTGGCTGGGGAACCTTCCCCCGCCAGTTGGCAAAGCAAGGTCCCGGCGTGCAGGACGGAAAGGGGCATATAACTGACGACGCCATCGTCTACCCGGTCGTGATGGTGACCGAGGACATTCGGTTTGGCAAGTGGGTTCGACCCAAAAGCGCAACGTCACAGGCCGTTGATGTCCGAGCGATCAAGTTTGGAGCGGACATTAGCCCCCAAGCTGGGGTCGCATGGCCTGATAGATGACGGCCGTCGCAACATTGGCCAAATTTAGCGATCGAACACGCGTGTTAAGCATCGGCAAGTTAAAGACCCGATCGTCATTGCCGGCAAGGATTTCCGGAGACAGCCCCTTGGTTTCACAGCCGAAAACAAGGTAAGCATCTTTATGGTAGTGCGGCTCGTATATGGTTTGCGCGCCGTGCTCTTCAAAGAAATACAACCGATCGCGGGCTGGTTTACGTACCTCTACAAAGCTGTCCCAATCGTCGTATTCGCTTAGCTCAACATGTTTCCAATAGTCCATCCCGGCCCGACGCACGGCCTTTTCTTCGATGGAAAATCCATAGGGTTTGATTAAAATCAGCTCAAGATTTAGCGCCAAACACGTCCGCCCGATGGCACCGGTGTTGTACGGAATGTCCGGGGTGACCAATACGATTTTCATGCGCTCATCAGACATTGGGTGGGCCTTTGTGATTACAGGCGCAGAATAGGCCGGTTGTTGGTCACCTGTTATCCTGAGGAAGGGGCGCTTAGCAATGTCAACTTTAGTGAGTGCTAAAGGGCTGTAACGGTCCCGTCTTGGAAACAGCCAGCCAGAGAAAACCCCGGCTGGCCACAAAGATTAGACCGTCAGGCAGACGTACTTCAGTTCGAGGTAATCCTCGATGCCATGGTGACTGCCTTCGCGCCCCAAACCGGATTGTTTAACGCCGCCAAAGGGGGCATTTTCGGTTGAGATGAGGCCGGTGTTCACGCCAACGATCCCGTATTCCAGCGCCTCGGCAACCTTGTAAACGCGGCTTAGGTCCTTGGCGTAGAAATAGGAGGCGAGGCCAAAGATGGTGTCATTGGCAAGCTCGATAACTTCGTCTTCGCTCTCGAACTTGAAGATCGGGGCAAGCGGGCCAAAGGTTTCTTCGGTCGACACGGCCATGTCGCGGGTTGCGCCCTTGATGATGGTCGGGGCGAGGAAGTTGCCCGGCGATTGCGGGGTTTCGCCGGCAAAGACAACTTCGCCACCCTTGGCTTTGGCGTCGGCGATGTGATCTTGAACCTTTTGGATCGCCGCCGGGGTGATGAGAGGCCCGAGTTCGGAACCGGCTTCTAGCCCGTCGCCGACTTTCATTTGGGACACCTTCGCAGCGAGCTTTTCGCTGAATTCGTCGTAGACGCCGGATTGCACATAGATGCGGTTGGCGCAGACGCAGGTTTGGCCGTTGTTGCGGAATTTGCAGATGATGGCCCCGTCAACGGCGGCATCCACATCGGCATCGTCAAACACGATGAACGGCGCGTTGCCGCCCAGCTCCATCGAGCATTTCATCACGTTATGCGCGGCTTGGGCCAAAAGGATACGACCAACGCCGGTCGAGCCGGTAAAGGTCAGCTTGCGCACCTTGGTGTTTTCGCAGAACTCTTTGCCGATGCCTGACGCGTCGGAACCGGGAAGGATGTTGAACACACCGGCGGGGATGCCCGCGCGGTCCGCCAAAACCGCCAAAGCCAAAGCCGACAGCGGGGTTTCCGACGCGGGCCGGCCAACAAAGGCACAGCCAGCCGCCAGCGCAGGTGCGGCCTTGCGAGTGATCATCGCGTTGGGAAAGTTCCACGGGGTGATCGAGGCCGCAACGCCGATCGGCTGCTTCATCACCATAATGCGTTTGTCACGCATGTGGCCCGGTATTGTTTCGCCGTAGATGCGCTTGGCCTCTTCGGAGAAGAACTCGATGAAAGACGCGCCATAGGCGACCTCGCCCTTGGCCTCGGCCAGTGGTTTGCCCTGTTCCGCGGTCATGATGGTGGCAAGGTCGTCTTGGTTCGCCATCAAAAGATCAAACCATTTGCGCAGCACATTGGCGCGCTCTTTGCCCGTCCATTGCGCCCACTCTTTTTGCGCCACATAGGCGGCGTCAATGGCCCCGGCGACTTGGTCGCGTGACAGATCGGCCACCTGTGCGATGATGTCACCGCGCGCCGGGTTGTCGACGTCAATCTGACCTTGGCCGTCGACCCATGCACCATTGATGTAGGCGCGGGTTTCCAACAGCGACGGATCTTTGAGCAGGCTTTTTAGGTTGGTGGTCATGTCAGTTCCTTGGGACGTTTCTTGCTTGGCAAGAGGCAGAGCATCTGGTGAAGTGAATGTATATAGCCAAATGAGAAGACCCGATGGACCTAGATGACGCCTATGCCAATGCCCCGTATATTCCGAACGGGGAAAGCTACCCTGCAAAATGGGAGGCGGAGGCCGATGCCTTTCGCAAATCACAGGCGTTAACCGGGCGGGCGCGGCTTGGCCTGATGTATGGTCATGGCACGCGCGAGGTTTTGGATTTGTTCATGCCAGAAGGGACGCCCAAGGGTTTGGTTGTCTTTGTGCATGGTGGGTATTGGATGAAATTTGACCGGTCCTATTGGTCACATCTGGCGGCGGGTGCACAGGCTAACGGCTGGGCCGTTGCGATGCCGTCGTATGATCTGTGTCCACGGGTGCGTATTGGCGACATCACTCGCCAGATCGCCAATGCCGTCACGGTCGCGGCACGGGAAATTGACGGGCCTGTGCGCCTGTCGGGGCATTCTGCCGGTGGTCATTTGGTGGCGCGGATGTGCGCGCCGGGGGTGTTGCCCGATGATATCGCCGCCCGCTTGGCCAAGGTTCAGCCGATTTCGCCGGTGTCCGATTTGCGCCCCCTTATGCAACTCACAATGAACAGCGATCTGCGCGTTGATGAGGCCGAAGCCCAAGCCGAAAGCCCGATTTTCCAACCAAAACCAACCGCGCCCGTCACGGTTTGGGTCGGTGGCGATGAAAGACCTGTGTTCTTGGATCAAGCGCGTTGGTTGGCCGAGGCCTGGGGGTGTGGCCATCAGGTTGTGACCGGACGAAACCATTTTGATGTGATCGAGGCGCTGGCCAATCTCAACAGCGATATGACCCGCGATTTGCTGGGCTGATCACAAAGATCGAAAAAATTTGGTAAGGTTTCCAAGGATTGTGCAGTGGGCTGCGTCCAATGCACATGATGCGTATGACAACGAGTGATGAAGACTTGGCCCTTGCGGCGGCAGATGGAGACCGGGAGGCGTTTGGAACGCTTTTGTCCCGTGTCTATGATCGCATGTTTGGCTTGGCGTTCAAGCTATCTGGCAATCGGGCTGAGGCCGAGGATTTGGTGCAGGATGTCTGTGCCGCCTTGCCTGCGAAACTGTCTAATTTTCGCGGTGATGCGCGGGTCACGACATGGTTGTACCGGATAGTCGTGAACGCTGCGCGCGATCGGCATCGGCGTCGATCAACCCATGCCAAAGCCGCAAGTGGTTGGGGAGATTGGGAAGTGTCGCGCCGCGCCGCCGAGGCCGAAGCACAAGAGCGCACCGATTGGTTGCGGCTTGCGATGGATGCGCTCACCCCGCCCGAGCTGCGCGAAACGCTTGTGTTGGTGCTTGAAGGATTAAATCACGCGCAAGTGGCCGAGATTTTGGGTGTCTCCGAAGGCACGATAAGCTGGCGCATGTCCGAGGCAAAGAAGAAGCTAAAAGCGATGAAGGAGGCCGAGCTATGAGTGAATTTGACGATCTCAAACCTGCGCTGGATGCGGCCACGCCCGAGCCGGATGCCACCCGCAAAGCCGAGAATTTTGCGCTCGCCCTAGAAAATTTTGATGATTTACAATTTTCTCGCCAAGGAAATGGAAATGACGCGCGTCTGACCTCTGAAGACCCCCAAACGGGGCTGTTTAGAGGAGTACGAAACATGATTGCCCATTTTTCAACCAAAGGGATTTTGACCGCCTCCACGGCTTTGGCCGCCTTGGGATTGGTGGTGTTTGTGCCGGTGCTGCGGGACAATATGCCAACCGGCTCCGACTTGGTAGTCGCCGAAAGTAAGGCTCGCCCCGACGCGCCATTGATTGAGGTCGAAGAGGCCCCAGCAGCACAATCGGATGGGATTGCTTTGAGTGGAGCTGCCGAAATTGGCATTGTAAGAGACGAGGTCGCTGATACGCAATTTTCCACAGACATGGACGTCACCTTTGCGCCGTCCCCGTCACCGATGGCCAAATCGCGTGTTGCCGCTGGAGCACCGGCGCATTTGGCGAAACCGCTACGCGACATGATCGTTGCGCCCCAAGCCGACACCGAAGCCTTCCCCGAGGCCGAGGACAACCCGCTGAAAGTCACGGCAGAAGACCCGGTGTCGACCTTTTCGATTGATGTCGATACCGCCAGTTGGTCGATCATTCGCAACTCGCTGACCTATGGCACTTTGCCCGCTGAAGGCGCGGTGCGGATCGAGGAGATGGTGAATTACTTTTCCTACGATTACCCGGCGCCAACTGGCGATCAGCCGTTTAAGGCCAGCATTGGCGTGTCCGATACACCGTGGAAAGACGGCACTCAGATCGTTCATATCGGCCTTCAAGGGACGATGCCGGCCGAACGCCCGGCGATGAACCTTGTCTTTCTGATCGACACCTCGGGAAGCATGGATCAACCCAACAAACTGCCACTTTTGAAGCAAAGTTTTCGCCTGATGCTGGGGCAGCTCTCCGAAAACGACAGCGTCTCGATTGTCACCTATGCCGGGAGCGCTGGGCGGGTGTTGGACCCGACCCCGGCCACAGATCGCGACACTATTTTGGCGGCACTGGACAACCTGCACGCCGGTGGCGGCACCGCTGGGCAGGCCGGTTTGCAACAGGCCTATGCCACCGCCAAGGAGATGGCTGAGGAGGGTGAGGTATCGCGTGTGATCCTTGCCACCGATGGTGATTTCAACATCGGCATTCATGATCCTGATGAACTCGAAACCTATATCGCCAAGGAACGCGATAGCGGCACCTACCTCTCGGTTCTGGGCTTTGGGCGCGGCAATTTGGATGATGCAACGATGCAGGCACTGGCCCAAACCGGCAATGGCATGGCGGCCTATATCGATACGTTGGCCGAGGCGCAAAAGGTGCTGGTGGATCAGCTCACCGGGACCTTGGTGCCGATTGCCGATGATGTGAAAATTCAGGTCGAGTTTAACCCGGCTTTGGTCGCCGAATACCGCCTAATTGGCTATGAAACCCGCGCGCTCAACCGCGAAGATTTTAACAATGACAAAGTGGATGCCGGAGAGATTGGCGCGGGCCATCAGGTCACGGCGATCTATGAGATCACGCCGGTCGGGTCCGATGCGCGGCTCACTGATCCGCTGCGCTATGGCACAGCGCCAGAACCAGCAAACAGCAATGAGTTGGGGTTCTTGCGCTTGCGCTACAAAGCGCCGGGCGAGGATAAAAGCCAGCTGATCGAAGCCCCGATTTTGGCCGATACGCCCCCCTTGCCAGATGCTAATTTCGCTCTGGCGATTGCCGGGTTCGGGCAAATCCTACGTGGGTCTGATCTTATTGGTGATTGGTCCTTTGGTGAGGCTATCGCCTTGGCGCAAGGGGCTAAGGGCGCGGACCCCTATGGATATCGCCAAGAGGCGATCACCCTAATGCGCTTGGGCGAGAGTCTGTCGCGTTAACAATTCAACACACGGTTACAAAAGCGTCATCCCCCTGTTACGAATTCCAACGATTGCCGCGTGTGGACCACATGACAGGGGGATCCTATGCCTTTTCGTACGCTTTGCCTGACCAGCACCTTGGCGCTTTGTGCCAACTCTGCGCTGGCGGATATGAATTTCAACCGCATCGCCAGCTTTGCCACACCATTGAACATCGCCGATGCCGACGGACGTGGTGTCGAAACCTCGGCTGAGATCATCGCAGCCACGGCGGATGGCAATACATTGGTGTATACCGATAGCCCGCTTGGCGTTTTGGGTCGCATCGACATCACCGACGCCAGCAACCCCAAGCCGCTTGGCAATATCGCATTGGACGGCGAACCGACATCGGTTGGTATTGCTGGTGGGTTTGCCATCGTGGGCGTAAACACATCACAAAGCTACACCGATCCGTCGGGCTTTTTGGCGTCGATCAACATTGCCGATGGTCTTGAAACCGATCGCTGTGATCTTGGCGGACAACCCGATAGCGTTGCGATTGCCAAGGACGGTTCCTTTGCCGCCGTTGCAATAGAAAACGAGCGTGACGAAGATTTGGGCGATGGGCGTACCGGGCAGTTGCCTGCGGGTTTTCTGGTCACCATTGGTCTGACCGCCGAAGGTGTGTTGGATTGCGATACGCTTAACAAGGTTGAGATGACCGGATTGGCCGAGGTGTCGCCAGAAGACCCAGAACCCGAATTTGTTGATATCAACGAAAACGGTGAAATCATTGTCACCATGCAGGAAAACAACCATTTGGTTGTGGTCTCCAAAGACGGTGAGGTGCTCAATCACTTCTCTGCTGGGGCTGTTGACCTTGATGGGATCGACGCCACGGATGAACGCGGCGCGCTTCTCTTTACCGAAAGCCAAAAGGCTGTGGTGCGTGAACCGGATGCGGTGAAATGGATTGATGGTGATCACTTTGCCACCGCCAACGAGGGCGACATGGACGGCGGTTCGCGCGGCTGGACGATCTTTCACAAAGACGGGTCGGTTGTGTATGAAAGCGGCGTGAGTTTTGAGCACGCTTTGGTTCAGATCGGCCACTACCCCGACAAGCGATCCGATAGCAAAGGTGTTGAACCGGAAAGCATTGAATTCGCCAAATTTGGTGACACGCCTTATGTGTTTGTTGGCTCTGAACGTGGGTCCGCCGTTGGGGTGTATGACGTCACCGATCTGGCCAATCCGGTTCTGAAACAGATTTTGCCATCGGGTGTCGGCCCAGAGGGCTATGTGGCCCTGCCAGAGCGTAATCTGTTGGTGTCTGCCAATGAAAAAGACCTGATCGAAGATGGCGGCCCGCGTGCCCATGTTATGCTGTTCGAATTGCAGGACGCGGCGGCGCAATATCCAACCCTAACCTCAAAAGGGGCCGAAGAGTTGATCGGCTGGGGCGCGATTTCGGGCATGGTCGCCGACGAAAACGGCATGATTTACGCTGTGAATGACAGCTTTTACGGCTTCCAACCGTCGATCTTCAAGATTGATCCAAGCCAGACACCGGCCAAGATTGTTGACGTGATCCGCGTTCACCGCGCCAATGGCGCCCCGGCGCAAAAGCTTGACCTTGAAGGGATCACATTGGACGGCAAAGGTGGTTTCTATCTCGCCTCCGAAGGGCGGACTGATCGCGCCATTCCCCATGCGATCTATCACGTTACGGCTGATGGTCTGATCAAAAGCCACAAGCAGGAAATCGGCCTTCCCGCTGCGTTGATGGCGGTTGAAAAGCGTTTTGGTTTCGAAGGGATCACCAAGGTTGGCGACACCCTGTGGATGGCCGTTCAGCGCGAATGGAAAGACGACCCCAAGAACCATGTCAAGCTTGTGTCCTATAACCTTGAGACCAAGGAATGGGGCGCTGTTCACTATCCCAAGGCCGAGCCTAAAAAGGGTTGGGTTGGTTTGTCAGAGATCGTGGCCCATGGCGATTTTGTCTATGTCATCGAACGTGACAACCAAATCGGTGCAGATGTGGTGACCAAGAAAATCTACCGCATTCCATTGGCCGAGATGGTGCCAGCCAAGCTGGGTGGTGATCTGCCGGTTGTGTCCAAAGAAGAGGTCCGCGATCTTATCCCCGATCTGCAGGCCTTTGGTGGCTATGTCACCGACAAGGTTGAAGGTTTGGCGATCTTGCAGGACGGGACAACCTTTGTCAGCACCGACAATGATGGTGTTGATGATAGCTCCGGCGAGACCTTTTTCTGGTCAATCGGTAAGTTTTAAGTCGATTTAAAAACCTAAAAATGAGGGCCCCGCGAAGGTTTCTTCGTGGGGCGTTTGTTTGGACAGGGCCTAAAAGGTTGTCGCAACGCATTATTTGACTACCCTCCGGTCAACGCGAAGCAGGGGAGAGATGTGATGCGAAGAATGGGTTTGACGATTTTTGCGGTGCTTGCCTTGCCTGCTATGGCGGTTGCCCAAGGGTATAGCGCCCCGGCCACCGGTACAAAATTTGTATATGGCGTCTATGAGGGCGGCGAGGTGCCCATCGTCACCGAAACCATCACAGTGCTGGGATCGGACGAGACGAGCTTTGTCGGCATGGTCGAGCACCATGAATACGGAAGCTACATGGCCCGCTACACCTATGGGGCGACATCCCTGCAATGCGACGGCGGCTACAATCCGTTCCTAGACGGGATCGACGCGATCTGGCCCTTTGCTCCCGGCAAAGCGGCTGAGTCCGGCGCGTTCTTTGTGATCGGCAAAGATGTTGACTACTGGCTGGATGGCAAACCCTACGACACCTGGGCCATCCGCGAATTTACCGAACACGGATCGACATGGGTTACGCGTGTGAGCCCCGATTTGGGGGTTCATGTGGATGACCTAGTTTCCGTCGAAAAAGGCGCGGTTCCCAACGTCGACGTTGCTGCGATCAAGGCCTGTTTGGCTCTCTAATCTTGAAACCGACTTGAGCGGTTGGGAAAAAAACTGAATGGCCCTTTCCGCTCAGGCAAGTCGCCCTATTCTTAGGGCGTTGTTTAAACGCAGAAGGACACTGCTATGAAACGCCGCACATTCCTCAAAACTTTTCCCGCCGCTGCTGCTTTGGCCGCGACCGCCGGGATCATTCCCATTGCCGTTGCTGCCGATGGTCACGGGGCCCAAGTGATTGCCGCCCAGAAATTTAAAGTCGGCGATATGGTCGTCACCGCGATTTCGGACGGTTATTTCAATATGCCCTTGAGCATGTTGCAAGGTGCCGGACCGGATGACATCGCTGCGCTGCTTAGGCAAGGCTATCAAGACCCGGAGAACTTTCGCGCTGCGGTCAATGCCTACCTCGTTCAATCGGGCGGCGAAAACTGGTTGATTGATGCCGGAACGGGTGGGGTTTTTGGACCCTCCCTAGGCGATGTGGCCGAGGTGTTGGCCGCGCTGGGCGTTATGCCGGGCGATGTCTCAAAGCTCATCGTGACCCATATGCATGGCGATCACGTCGGCGGCGCGATCAAGGATGGCGCGGCGATGTATCCCAACGCGGAACTGGTCGTGACCAAGGCCGATGTGGACTTCTGGACCTCCAAAGACATCCAAGCCCAAGCACCCGAGCAATTCCGTGGTGGCTTTGATTTGGCCATGGGCGTGATTGCCGCCTATCAAGATCGGGTGCGGATCGTCGAAGGCGAAGCCGATCTGGCCCCCGGTCTGGTTGGACGTCCCATGCCCGGTCACACGGTTGGCCACCAAGGTGTGATGCTTGAATCCGGTGGTGATAGCCTTTTGATTTGGGGTGATGTGGTTCATGTGGCCCCGGTTCAGATGGCACGCCCTGAGGTAACCATCGGGTTTGATACCGATCAGGAACTGGCGGCTAAAACACGGGCAGATGCCTTTGCGTCCGTTGTGCAAAGCGGTCAGAAAATCGCCGGAATGCACATGCCGTTTCCCGGTGTTGGTTTCGTTGAAAAGGCGGGAGACGGGTTCCGCTTTGTACCGGCCTCATGGGACTACATGTGAGTGTAGACTAGCAATTGGCGCGGCCCCGACTGGATGTTCGGGGCCGTGCTTTCCCCGTGGTTTCACCTTGTCCGTTCCCCGGCGCTTCGCTATTCCCAGAGAAACTCTGCCGAATAGGGGAGAAAACGCCAAGGGGGTGGTGACGACATGATGCGAGTGATCCGGTTCTGTGCTGCGGTGATGATGACGCTGTCCTTGATGGCCTGCGAAGGTGGACTCCCGGATTCCAAACCGGATTCCGAAGCCAAACCGGCTTCAAATGGCTTCCTGTCTGGCCTTTTGGGGGGATCTAACGACAAAACACCCGGTGCGACTAGCAAATCCAAGCCGCCTTTGGCGCGGGTCTCGCTGGCGGGGGGCGACGTAGAGGTCGCGGGCCATGATGGCTATTGCATCGACCCCGTGACCAAACAAAGTTCGCAAGAGCGCGGGTTTGCGTTGATTGCGTCATGCCACATTCTGTCGGACGGCAAAGTTGGCGCAGCGGTTGAACCTTTGTTGATCACGGTCACGGTCGGCCCCAAGGGCAAAGTTTCTGACCTGCCGACACCACAACAATTGGCGGTGACTGCGGGCGCGCCCTTGTTGGGCGGCGAAACCGGCGACGGGTTTGTTGTTGCCAACCTTGATGGTGGTGGTGATGCGCAATTGCAGGGCGGCGACAAAAAGCATTGGCGCGGGGCGTTTTTGCAAGGGGATCGCCTTGTCGGTCTTGCGCTTTATGCCCCCAAAGGAAGCCCCTATGCCGGAGTCAAAGGGGGCGGTGCATTGCGCAAACTCCATTCAAAAATCGCATCCCTAAGCCCGAGTGGAAGCTCTGCGGAGCCTGAGACCACCCAACCCGCCAAAAAACCGCAGGAAGAAACGCTTTTGGGGCGTTTATTCAAGCGTTAAGATTTGCAATACTACTGTTGGGCCAAATGCGTTGGCCTATCGAAATGGTCGTGGGCGGTTTCAGGCGACAGATTTGCGGGGGCAAAACATGAGTGGGGAAAAGCAGGGCTGGCTGGATCGTTCGTTGGAACAGGGCGCGCTGCGCCGCTGGTCGCGGGCATCGCGGGCCGCTGACAAAACCGACCTAGCCGAGCTGCGCAGTCAACGCGCACGCGCACGCAAGCTTAAACAGCATCTCGATCAGCTCATTCACGTCGCTGAATCACGTCTTGCGCTTCCCTATATCGGGAATCAGTCTTTCCCACGGCCCGCCGATGCCGATTGGGCGTGGCGACCTGAGCTGTGGTGCGGCCCACTGCCGGTGCCGGGCCTTTCGTCAGTCCAAACAAAGTCGATGCTGGGCAGCGAGGTCACGCTGTTTCATGACTGCCAGCATTCCGAACTCACCCTGCGCCAAATCCGCAATATGCGCGAAGAGGATTTGGCCGCCTTTGGGTTGCGCATGGACGTCTTCCGGTTCGACGGCTCGTATCTGTCGCTAGCCGTCGATGTCCCCGAAGAGGCGAGCCGGGGTTTGCTACGCAAGCATTTGATCCGCATCGAAACCATTGTCGAAATGGAAAAGCCGCTGGAAATCTTTGCCCGACTTAATATCAAACACGGCCCCAACACCGAACAGATCGTGCGCGAACTGCCGTTGAACGAAGAAGACATCGTTGTGGAATTTGATCTGGCCTATACCAAGCTCAACGAAAAGCGGGTCGAGAAAATGTGGCTCGATCTGATCTTTGAAGGGCCACAAATGAATCAGGTGATCCTGCGGGATTTGACCTTTAGCCGCCGCAAGCGGGCGGAACTGTGACAGGAGCATCGACGCTATGAGTGCCTTTTCCCTCACCAAAACCCGCTTTCGCGAAGGCCTTTGGGAAGGTCTTTTGACCGCTATTGAAAAAGACGCAGCCCAGCCGGAAATCGCCGTAACCCTGCGCGACCTGCCTGTGCGTGGCGTCACGATGAGCGAAACCAATGAGCCGGGGCGCTGGGTTATCCAAATTCCGGTGCCGATCGAAGCGGTGAGCGAAGGCGTGCAAACGTTTTTGATCACCGATGCCAATGCTGATGTGGTTTTGGATAGCTTCACCCTGATTGCCGGTGAGGTTCTTGGTGATGACATTCGCGCCGAGGTCGAGCTTCTGCGCGCCGAATTGGACATGCTCAAACGGGCGTTTCGCCGTCATTGCCTTGAGACAACCTAGAGCGGTTGTTTGTTTGTTCGCGCGGTCGCCCGAGGCGGCTTGACCTGCGCTAACAATCGGATCACCTTGCACACATCCCCTGCAAGGAGCCACCATGTCCCCGTTTCGCGGCATTGCGTTAAAGCTATGCTCTGTTTTTTTGTTCACTATTATGGCGTCCTTGATCAAGGCGACAGCCGATCTTGTGCCGCCCGGTGAGGCGGTGTTTTTCCGAAGCTTTTTTGCCATGCCAATCATTGTTGGTTGGCTCGCCTTGCGGGGCGATTTGAAAACCGGGTTCAAGGTCAATCGCCCCATCGGGCATTTCTGGCGCGGGGCGATTGGGGTGACGGCTATGGGGTTCGGTTTCGCGTCATTGGGGTTCCTACCTTTGCCCGAAGTGACCGCAATTGGGTATGCAGCACCTATGTTGACGGTGATTTTCGCCGCAATTTTATTGGGTGAACGCCTGCGAATGTTTCGAATGGCGGCTGTTGTCTTAGGCTTGGTTGGGGTTGTGGTGGTGATGTGGCCGCGTCTGTCCGTCGATGAAATCGACGATGTGGCCTTATTGGGGATGATCTGTATTTTGATCTCGGCGGTTTTGCGCGCCTTGGTTCAGATTCATATCCGCAAACTCGTTGCGACCGAAGAAACATCCGCCATCGTGTTCTATTTCTCGCTTACGGCAACCTTGTTTTCGCTGCTTTCACTGCCCTTTGGGTGGACTTGGCCGGGAATGCCGGCGGTTGTGATGTTGATTGTGTCCGGCCTTGTTGGCGGCATTGCGCAAATCTTCCTGACGGCGTCATACAAACATGCCGAGGCGGCGCTTTTGGCTCCGTTTGACTATGCGTCCATCCTGTTTGCCATTCTGTTTGGATATGTCTTCTTTGACGAAGTGCCGACACAGATGGTTTTAGCGGGTTCGGCAATTGTGATGGCGGCCGGTGGTTTGATCATCTGGCGCGAACGCCAGTTGGGATTGAAACGTGGCAAGGCCCGGCCGGGTTTGACTCCCCAAGGTTAAAGGTCAAACAATTCGGAAATGGCGTAGGCCGGGGCCAAGAGATATCGCCGATACCGCCCAAGTGGTACGCGACTTGGTGGTCGGGACAACACCTTGGGGAGCGGTTGGTTGTTGATCATATGTTGGGCCAATAGATGTCCGCAATAGCTGCTCATTGCGACGCCGTTGCCGTGATAGCCCATGGCGGCAAAAAGACCGGGATGATCAGGCACCGGCCCAACAAACGGCACAAGGTCGGACATAAGCGAGACCAGCCCGGACCATTCATGGGTGATGTCGATATGGGCCCAAGCGGGGAACATCTTGTTGAAATCACGCCGGATTTTCCGGTTTATCTTGGCTTGAGCGGCTGGCGTGGCCCGCAACCCACCTCGCATTCCAAACAAAAACCGGCCATCTGGAAGCAGCCTGAAATAGTGCAAAAGCTGTCGTGAATCATAGACCATCTGAGACGACCACCAGCCTGCTGCTTGTTGTTCGTCTCGGCTTAGGGGGCGGGTGAGGATGATGCTGGATTGGACCGGAAGGTAGCGTGCGCCAATCCAATCGGGCAGATCATCGGATGAATAGCCATTGGTGGCCAACACAATACGTTTGGCGGTGATGGTGTGGGGGCCGGAAGTTAGGGTCCAACCGGTGTCGGACGGGCAAAGCGCCGTGATCGGGGATTGGCCAAACAACTGCACCCCGGCGCCTTGGGCCAGTTGCGCCAAGCCGTTGTGGTATTTCTGTGGGTTCAGGGCAAAACCGAGCGGGGTTGTCATTGCCCCATACCATGGGCCGCCCAACCCAGATTGAGCAAGGTCGTTCTTGGGAATGAGAGTCGGCGACAGGCCGTAATGGGTTTCGATCTCGGCTGCCTCGGACTGCATCGCCCGCCATGCCCGCGCCGAATGGGCAACGCAGGTTTCGCCCTGAGAATGCGTATCGGCGTCGATGGAATGATCGGTAAGCAAGGATTGAACGTGATGGATGGATGCGATTTGTGCCTTGTGCCAGTCGTCGGTTGCGGCATCGCCAAACCGTTTGCGCATGTGTTTTTGTGGGAGCATGGAACCGCCCAAGCAACAAAACCCACCGTTGCGCCCGGACGCCCCCCAAGCGGGGGACATGGCCTCAAAAACTGCTGTGTTTAGCCCTGATTGCGCCAATCCCAACGCGGCATTCAACCCGGTAAACCCGCCTCCGATGATCGCGACGTCGACGTTGAGATTCGTGTTCAAAACCTGCCAGTCTTGCGCAGGCATCGTGGTTTCCCAGAACCGTCCGCTGTGTTCGGCATAGGCCGCGGGTTCGTAGAGGCGTTTCATGTGCTACGATCTGCGGCGCGTTCTTCGCGGGCTTGTTTGATTGCCGAGCGCTTGGAGATGAGCGACGTGGTGATCACACCGATAGTGACAATGCCAATCATGATGGTGGAGAGCGCGTTGATTTCGGGGCTCACACCGAGACGCACAGCAGAGAACACCTTGATCGGTAGGGTCGTGGCACCGGGGCCGGTGGTAAAGGAGGCAATGACCAGATCGTCGAGCGACAGGGTAAAGGCCAGCAACCAACCCGAGATCACCGCCGGTGCGATGATGGGGAGGGTGACGAGGCGGAAAGCCTCGAACGGTGAACACCCAAGATCAAGCGCCGCTTCTTCCAATGATCTATCAAAGCTTATCAAACGCGAGCTGACAACGACCGAGACGTAACACATAGCAAAGGTCGTATGGGCTAAGATGACGGTCAAAACCCCGCGATCAAGGCCGATGCCAATGAACAGAAGCAAAAGCGACAGGCCGGTGATGACTTCTGGCATGACCAAAGGCGCGTAAATCATGCCTGAGAACAATGTGCGGCCATGAAAGCGTCCGCCTCGGACAAGGACATAGGCGGCCATCGTGCCCAAAACCGTAGCAATGGAAGACGCAAAGAAAGCGACTTTGATGGTGACCCAAGCCGCTTGCAAAAAGTCCTCGTTTTGCAAAAGCTCGCCGTACCATTTGGTCGAAAAACCCGCCCAGACAGTGACCAGTCGTGAGGAGTTGAAGCTGTAGACGACCAAAATGATCATCGGCAGATAGAGGAAGGCAAAGCCAAGTGTCAGCGACGTGACGTTGAACCAGGAAAACCGTCTCATTGCTCCGACTCCTGCTGCTTTTGCTGGTTCAGCTGGAACAGGACAATCGGAACGATCAAGATCAACAACAAGATCACCGCGACAGCACTTGCCACCGGCCAATCGCGGTTGGAGAAGAACTCTTCGTAGAGCACCTTGCCGATCATCAACGTGTCTGACCCGCCGAGAAGCGAGGGAATGACAAATTCGCCCAATGCGGGAATAAAGACGAGGAAACAGCCTGCAAAAACACCCGCACGCGACATGGGAAAGGTCACGAGCCAGAAGGCTTGGAGGCGGGAACAGCCAAGGTCTTTGGCGGCTTCGAGCAAGGAATCATCCATCTTTTCCAATGCCGAATAGATCGGGAGCACCATGAAGGGCAGGTAGGTGTAGACGATGCCGATATAAACGGCCGTGTTGGTGTTGAGAATGGTCAACGGTTCAGAAATGATCCCCAGCGACATCAGAAGTTGGTTTAGCAATCCCTCGGTGCTTAGGATGCCTTTCCACGCATAAACGCGGATCAAGAAGCTGGTCCAGAATGGCAAAATGATCAGCATTAGAAGGGTCGGACGCCATTCGGGGGCCGCTCGCGCCATGCCATAGGCAATCGGATAGCCGACCAAAAGGGTTAGTACCGTTGAGATGAGCGCAATTTTGAGTGAGCTGAGATAGGCCTGATAATAAAGGACATCTTCGCCTAGGAAAATGTAGTTTTCCCAATCCAGCTCGGCAAAAAACTCTTTTAGGCCTAACCAACCTTCGGACAACTCAAGCTGAGGGAAGTAGGGCGGTCGGGCAATCGCCGCGTCCGACAGTGAGATTTTGAAGACGATGAGAAAGGGCACCAGAAACAGCGCCAAAAGCCAAAGGTAGGGAACCGCAATAAGGACAGCCCGCCGCATATTACGCCCCCCTCGCGGCACGTGGTGCCCAAATTCCTTGCAAGGAATTTGCAAATTTCGTGCACGAAATTTGGGTGGTGGCCAGAGAGCCATATACTACAATCAGCGGGCTCATGTGTCCTTCTCCAGCACAATACCCGCTGTGGCCGTGAAGCTAAGCCAAACGTGATCTTCCCAGGTGATATCCCGGCGCGAGACACGGCGCGTATTGGCGATCTGGGCTTTGACCATCGTGCCGGTTTCCAACTGCACATAGTAGGTCGAGATGTTGCCGAGATAAGCGATGTCGATCACCTTGCCGCGCAGTACATTGGCGGCTTCGGGTTCTTCGGTCGAAATGCTGAGTTTCTCAGGCCGAAGAGCGAGAACAACCTTTGCTCCAACAAGCGATGGGTCTGCGTTGCTTGCGATAAGGGGTTTGTCGTTGTCCGACCAAGCTATCTCTATACCACCATCCGGAATGTCGGACGGTTTTAGTACTGGCACCTTAGGCGCGGTCGTTTCGGAAACCAGCGTGGTTGCGATGGGTTTTTGTGCCGCTGCCCTTTTGCCCAAAACCGGTTCTAGTAGTTTATCGTGAAGCCATTCGCCACGCGCATTCGGTTGTGGTTTGCGACCTGTGGATTGCTCCGGCTCGAAGGAAACCTCCGATTCAACAAGGGGGGGGGGTGCGGGTTGCGTGGTTGTGTTTGAGGTTTTTCGCGCCTTGGCCGTTCCCTCGATCAGGTTCACATCCCCAATGAAATCAGCCACATAAACCGAGTTTGGGGCCTCGTATATCACATCCGGCGTCGCGACTTGAACAATCTTGCCGTGATCCATCACCGCCACGCGGCTTGCCACGGTCATGGCTTCTTCTTGATCGTGGGTCACGATGACAAAGGTGGTTCCGGTGCTTTCCTGAATGTCCATCAATTCAAACTGCGTTTCTTGACGCAGTTTCTTGTCCAACGCCCCGAGGGGTTCATCCAAAAGCAATAATTTCGGTGCTTTCGCCAAAGATCGGGCAAGCGCCACACGTTGCCGTTGACCTCCAGAAATCTGATGTGGTTTGCGGCCTGAAAACTTTTCAAGTCGCGTCAGGCGTAGCATTTCGTCGACGCGGGCCGCGATCTTGTCTTTGGCCATGCCTTCACGTTTCAGGCCAAACGCGATGTTTTCCCAGACCGAAATATGTGGGAACAACGCGTAGCTTTGAAACATCATGTTCACAGCGCGCTTGTTCGGCGGTACCGCCCCAATGTCTTGTCCCGCCAAAAGAATTTTGCCCGAGGTCGGTGTTTCGAACCCGCCCAGCATGCGCATCATTGTGGTTTTGCCACAGCCCGACGGACCAAGAAGCGCGAAGAATTCTTTCGCGTAGATTTTCTGAGACAGGTTGTCGATTGCGGTGAAGTCGCCAAAACGCTTGGTCACATTCACAAATTCGATCAGGGGCTTTTCCTCGGGATTGTCCCAAGGGGCAAAAACAGTCTGCGCCATATGATTTCCCGGCAATATGGCCCGCCCCCAAACCGGGAGCGGGCTTGTCATGTCAAAGGCTTAGACGCCCGATTTAACGCGTGTCCAAAGACGGGTGACCGTCCGCTGAACTTTGGCTGGGTAGGGATCCTTGATATAGGTGGTTTCAAGGGCTTCGGGCGATGGATAAACTGCGGGGTCATCAATCAGTGCCGGGTCAAGATGCTCTTGCGCGGCTTTGTTCCCGTTGGCGTAAAACACATAGTTCGACGCAGCAGCCATGTTTTGGGCATCCAAAATGAAGTTCAGGAACTTGTGCGCACCTTCGGCGTTAGGCGCATCCTCTGGAATGGCCATCATGTCAAACCACATCAACGCACCTTCTTTGGGGGCGTTATAGGCGATTTCGACACCGTTTTTGGCCTCTTCCGCGCGGCCACGGGCCTGAAGCACATCCCCGGACCAGCCCACAGCAACGCAGATGTCACCATTGGCCAAAGCGTTGATATATTCGCTCGAGTGGAATTTCTGAATATGCGGACGCACAGATTCCATCAGCTCGGCGGCTTTTTCAAGATCGGCTTTTTCGTGGGTGTTGGGATCAATACCCAGATAGGTCAGAGCCGCTGGGAAAAGCTCATCCGGAGCATCGAGGAAATGTACGCCGCAAGACGCGAGTTTTTCCATATTTGCCGGGTCAAACACCAAGGCCAAGCTGTCGATTGGCGCGTCATCACCTAAGACTTCTTTGACTTTTGTGGTATTCACACCAAGGCCGGTTGTGCCCCACATGTAGTTGATCGAATAGGTGTTGTCGGGGTCAAACCGCGCGGTGCGGTCTTGGATAACGTCCCATAGGTTGCCGTAGTTGCCGAGCTTGGATTTGTCCAAGGGTTGGAACACGCCCGCCTGAATTTGACGCTGCATAAAGCTTCCGGTGGGAACGACGACGTCATATCCGGATCCACCGGCCAGCATTTTGGTTTCCAGCAACTCGTTGCTATCAAACACATCATAGATAAGGGTTAGGCCGGTCTCTTCTTCGAATTTCTTCAGTAGAGCTTCGTCGATATAGTCGGACCAGTTGTAAACCCGAACCTCGTCGGCGCTGGCCATTCCGGCGACCAGTGCCAAGGCGGCGGTCAAGGTGGTGAGTGTCTTGGTCATCTCATTCTCCCGTTGGTCGCGGGGTCGTTGCGCGCCCCGTCTCTGAATATTTTGATCATAAGTTGCGTTACAAAGCAACTTCGGCGATGCTTCCACGCAGAAATGACCGGCGCAAGGGGTGTCGAAGGGTAAATCGTCTAGGGGGACGGCAAGTGATGAATTCCGAGGCAGGCAAGGTGGAAACCGCAGGAATTCCGGCGCATGAAAAAGTGTATCGCGATTTGCGGGATGCGATTTTGTTCGGCGAATTTAAACCTGGGGAACCTCTGACTATTCAAGGGCTTGTCGCCAAACTTGAGGCTGGTATGACCCCGGTCCGTGAGGCGCTTCGCCGCCTAACGGCCGAGGGCGCACTCCAAGCGTTAGGCAACCGGCGCATCATGGTGCCAGTGCTTGATTTGCCCGCAGTTTCAGAGCTGACCGAAGCGCGTCTCGCACTTGAGCCAATCTTGGCGAAACGGGCTGTATTGCGCGTTTCGGACGAAGAAATTTCGGAGTTGGCCACCATTGATGCGCGGTTGGACAAGGCAATTGAACGGGGAGACGTGCCGCTTTACCTCAAAGAGAATCACACATTTCATGGGGCATTGAACTCCATTGCCGATGCCCCGATCTTGACCTCTATGGTTGATGGATTGTGGCTTCGATTTGGGCCATCATTGCGGATTGTTTGCGGGCAATTTGGCACCCGAAACCTTCCTGATCGCCACAAAGAGCTTTTGACCGCGTTGCAAGCCAAGGATGCCGAGGCAACAGCGCAGGCCATGCGCGAGGATGTGGTGCAGGGGATGGACCTGATCCGACAGTCTATTCTGCCGGATCAGGACTAGGATGTTGGATCACTCGTGACACAAAAAGGGTGCGTAGGGACTGACGAAGGGACGAATTCCACACGCCCGGTTACGAATTACGCGACACATATCCAGCGTCCCAATGACTAGCCCATGGCGGATTTGAACCAGCCAAGGCGTTGAAAAATAACCTGATCAAGCAGCAAGGCAATGATCAGAGACGCCCCCATGAGCGGCAGCAGGATCATCAAGGCAACGACCAAAATGGCCATGCCAAACCCAAAGGCAGGTTCCGGCGCGGCAGGAACGCCAAGCGACCCTGCGGGTTTGCGTTTCCACCACGCAACCATGCCTGAAATGGCCAGAACAAAGGCCAAAACAGCGGCGAGCACGTTTTGCGCAAGGTTGACCCAGCCATAAAGCTCGCCCTGATGGAACGACACACCCAGCGCAACGGCCTGAGCGATTGCGGGATTATCGGTGAAATCCACACGAGCAAGCACCGCGCCACTATATTGATCAATCACCAACTCGGTCTGCTCATAGCGGTCGCGGCTTGCCGATCTGATCCAATAGGCCCCGGAGTCGCCTTTGGGCGGGCGCATTTCATAAGGGGCGGCAAGGCCTTCGGACTTGGCGGCGGCAAAAATCGCATCATAGGTTCGCGTTTCACCGCTAGACGCCGTTGATTTCGGTGCCCCACCGCCAAAGCGGAGGCTTTTGCTTTGTTGATCGGTTTGTTCTTGAACAAACGACAGGCCGCCGCCCCAAACATCCGTCCATGGCAGGCCGGAAATCAGCAAGGGGATCACAAGGATTGCGGCTAAAAAACCAGTGAACATATGGGTTTCCCGCCACCAGGGTCGCCCCTTGCCCGATGGCAAAGACACGGCTTTGGCAAGGCTACGCTGCCCTCGTGGCCACCACAGATAAAGGCCAGTGATGAACATGACGATGGCCCAATGCGCGGCCAGTTCGACGAACTTTGTGCCGGTGCTTCCCAATAGCAATTCGCCATGGAATTTCTTGAGCATCCGCATCGCGGTTTCGTCGCGCGGGGTGATGGCCAAAACCTCGGCAGTATAGGGGTTTACCCAAGCGTAGCTGCGGGTGTTGTTGGCATCGTTAAACTCGATCAATGTCGTGCGGCCCGGCGTGTCTTCGATTGTTACGCCGCGCAGTCGCTTTATGCCTACGGCCTCGGTGACGGCGGCGACTTGGGTTTCATAGGGCAATGTGTCGCCGGTCGCTTCGACGTTGAGGCGGCTTGCATAAATCACCTCTTCGATTTGGGGTTTGAAGAGGTAAATCCCGCCGGTGATCGCCAACATGATCATAAAGGGAAGGACATAGAGCGAGGCGAGGAAGTGCCACTTCCACACCAGTCGATAAAAGGCTCCGCCAGTGGTCGCACGCGACTCGGGCAAAGCCGATACGGTTGCATCGGTCATCAGGTATTCCTGTCATTTTAAGGGGTTGGTTGAGGTGAGAGTTAGCTCAACCGGGGCGGGGCCCGTGACAGGCGAAGTTGGTTCAGACGATCCTGATCCGCTTCGGGGTGCAACAAAACTGGGGGGTGAATGGTGTCCGGAGCCGCCAAAGCCACCCAATCGGGCGTCGGCGTTTCCATCGTTTCGACGACGTCACCCAAGGTGCAATGCGGTGTGGCGATGACATCGGTTTCAATCGGGGTGCCGTCCGGTCCAAGGGTCAACGTGGTGATTTCGTAACCGGTACAAATAACCACGGTCTGCACGCCCGGTAGCACCTCGGCCAAAACGGCGGACATGCGCGGCAGCAAAAGACCAATAGCCACCGCCACAACCAAAGCACAGCGCAAAACGGCGCTGAGGCAATGGCGGAGGTCTGATGACGAGTTTGGCACTGGTTAATCCTTGGTTGCGGGCTGAATACCCGTTGTAGGAGAATTCGCAAAGCAATAGTTCCGGTGATCGCTGAGATTGACAGTTTGGAATTTGATCATATTCTGGTCGCGACCCGTATCAGAGGCCCGATTCATGACCATTTTGTCCACCAACACCCCGACCGAAGAATTGCGCCGCATTGACGCCGCCCACCATATGCACCCGTTCACCAACAACGCCGAGTTGGGTGAAAAAGGCGCGCGCGTTGTGACGCGGGCCGAGGGATGTTGGCTTACGGATAGCGATGGCAACCGCATTTTGGACGCGATGGCCGGGCTTTGGTGTGTGAATATCGGTTATGGTCGCGATGAACTTGCCGCCGCCGCCGCGCGCCAAATGCAGGAACTGCCCTATTACAACACCTTCTTTCAAACCAGCCATGTGCCGGCGATTGCGCTGGCGGCCAAACTGGCCGAGTTGGCCCCGGGTGACTTGAATCTCGTCTTTTTTGCCGGGTCCGGATCAGAGGCAAATGATACAAATTTGCGCATGGTTCGTACATATTGGCAGGCCAAAGGGCAGCCGGAGCGGACCGTGATTATCGGGCGCTGGAATGGCTATCACGGTTCGACCGTCGGCGCGATGAGCCTTGGCGGGATGAAAGGGATGCACGCTCAGGGCGGCGTTTTGGACGGGATCGAACATATTGATGAACCCAACTGGTGGGCCGAAGGGGGCGATCTTAGCCCCGAAGAATTCGGTCTTGAACGGGCGCGTCAGCTTGAGGAAAAGATTCTTGAGATTGGGCCGGACAAGGTTGGGGCCTTTATCGCCGAACCGGTGCAAGGGGCGGGTGGCGTTATTGTTGCTCCTGATAGCTATTGGCCCGAAGTGCAGAGGATCGTTGAGAAATACGGAATCTTGTTGATTGCGGACGAGGTGATTTGCGGGTTTGGCCGGACCGGGAATTGGTTTGCGTCTCAAACCTTGGGCCTGCGTCCGCACATCATGACAATCGCCAAAGGCCTAAGCTCAGGCTACCAACCGATTGGTGGCTCGCTTGTCTGTGACGAGGTCGCCGAGGTGATCGCCAGCGTCGAATTCAACCACGGCTACACCTATTCCGGGCATCCCGTGGCCTGTGCCGTGGCCTTGGAAAACCTTCGCTTGTTGGAAGAGGACAAGGTGATTGAGCAGGTTCGGGACGATACCGGCCCGTATCTAAAGGAAAAATTTGAGACCTTGCTTGACCATCCGCTGGTGGGTGAGGCCAAGATTGTTGGCATGATGGGGTCGGTTGCCTTGACCCCGAACAAAGACAATCGCGCGTCTTTTGCCGCAGAGGCCGGGACCGTTGGATTTATCTGTCGGGAGCGTTGCTTTGATAACAATCTCATCATGCGCCACGTCGGAGACAGGATGATCATTTCGCCGCCCTTGGTGATTTCGCGCGAAGAGATCGACATTCTTATCGACCGCGCCCGTTTGAGCCTTGATGAAACCTTGGCAATTCTACAGCAGAAAGGGTTGATGGTTGAGGGTTAAACAACCTCGGCTTGACGCAGGGCCTCTTTGCATTGTTGCACCATGAACTCAGTGAAAACCTGCACCTTCGGGTCGCGATGGCGGCGTGAAGGTGACAGGCAGGCCAACCGCACAGGATAAGGCGGAGTCGCTGTGGCGACGGGGATTAAATTCCCATTGGCCAGAAGATGGGCGATTTCAAAACGCGGCTTCAGGATGATGCCGCTGCTTGCAATGGCCCAATCCGTCAACACATCTCCGTCGTCGCTCTCAAGTGGGCCAGAAATGTCGTAACGCTTTGGTCCGTCAGGGGTTTCCAAGGTCCACTGAAACTCCTGAGCGCCAGGAAACCGGAGGTTCAAACAGGCGTGTTGATCGCGGATCAGGGCCTCTCCATCCGCAGGGAGCCCATATTCTTCAACATAGCTTGGGGAGGCGACCAACAGGCGTTCGCAGTCGGCAATACCGCGCACTTTTAGGTCGCTGTCAGCCAAGGGGCCGAGATGAAAGGCGAGGTCGAGCCCTTCGGCGGTCACGTCAACGACCCGATCCGATAGACGGAGGCGAATGTCAATTTCTGGAAACTGCTGTTGAAATTGAGGGATAGCGGGGGCGATCACCCGCCGTCCAAGCCCCAAGGGGGCCGCGACAAACAGGGTGCCACGGGGGTTTTGCGACGCCTCCATCACCGTGCCCTCGGCCTCGGAAATTGATTCCAGAATATTGCGTGCCCCATCATAGAACAACCGCCCGTGCTCGGTGGCATGAAGGGCGCGCGTGGTCCGATTGAAAAGTCGCACGCCCAGATGGCGCTCCAACTCGGCAATGCGAGACGAGGCAACCGCCGGCGACGTGCGTTGATCGCGCGCGGCGGCGGACATGTTGCCCAATTCATAGACACGCACGAACATTTTTATGTTGTCGATATAGGCCATGGTCGATTTAGGGCTGCTTTTTCTGGACAGAATTGAAAGTGTGTTGTGATTATATGGATAAACTTGAAACGTCGATCCGTATAGCCTTGGGTTCAAAAGGGAGAACCGCGATGTATGATTTGGCTGCAATGGGTGCCTGGGCAGAGTTTGCTGTGCGGTGGCTGCATGTCATCACAGCGATGGCTTGGATCGGTTCTTCTTTTTATTTCATTGCTTTGGATCTCGGCTTGCACCGTGACCGCAATCTGGCCACTGGCGCGGATGGCGAAGAATGGCAGGTGCATGGTGGTGGGTTTTACCACATCCAAAAATATTTGGTTGCCCCGGATCAAATGCCAGCGGACTTGGTTTGGTTCAAATGGGAGAGTTACACGACTTGGCTCTCGGGCTTTGCTTTGCTGGCCTTGGTCTACTATCTCGGCGCGGAATTCTATTTGATAGACCCCGCTGTCATGGAACTTAGCGCCTGGCAGGCGATCGCGATTTCCCTTGCGTCTTTGGCGTTTGGCTGGCTGGCCTATAACGGGTTGTGCAACCTGTTTGTGAACGCAAATCAAACCGCCCTGATGGTTGCGCTTTATGTGGTGTTGGTCGCAATGGCGATATTCTACACCAGCGTGTTTTCCGGCCGTGCAGCTTTGCTTCACCTTGGTGCGTTCACGGCCACGGTGATGAGCGCAAATGTCTTTATGATCATCATTCCCAACCAGAAAATCGTTGTTGCGGATTTGATTGCCGGGCGCACCCCTGATCCGAAATACGGCAAGATTGCCAAGCAACGATCTACGCATAATAACTATCTGACGTTACCGGTTATTTTCATGATGCTGTCAAACCACTATCCGTTGTCCTTTGGCACGGAATACACGTGGTTGATCGCCTGTTTGGTCTTCTTGATGGGCGTCACAATCCGGCATTTCTTTAACTCGATGCATTCCCGCAAAGGGACGCCATGGTGGACATGGGCGGCAACGGCGATCTTGTTCATTTTGGTGATGGCCTTGTCGACCGCGCCGATGTGGCGGGACGCCCCCGAAGAAGCCTCGGGCCCTGCGTTGCGATTTGCGCAAGCGGAAGGGTTTGAGGATGTTCAGGACATTGTTATGGGGCGGTGCTCCATGTGCCACGCAGAAGAGCCGAATTGGGACGGTCTGCTATGGGCCCCAAAGGGCATTCGTTTAGACACCGAAGCCCACATCGCCACAAATGCCCGCGCAATTTACATGCATGCCGGGCTTAGCCGGGCGATGCCGCCGGCCAATTTATCATGGATGGAAGAAGAGGAGCGGGCCGCAATCCGGGATTGGTATGCGGCGGCAACAGGCGGTTAAGGTTTGCGGACGGGCGAAAAGGGGCGGAACCATGTCTTGGCAAAGGCCGCGCCGTAGATATTTGAGATAGCTTCGTAGGTGATCAAGTTAACTGGCATGTGGATGCTCCTGCTTGTGCACTGCTCGTTACAAATCTTACAAAAACAACGTTAAGGAAATTATCTTTGATCTGATATGCGACCTTCGGACTGTCATTCCCCCACAAGAGCCATTTGATAGAGTGCGCGTTTTGTTCTTTCTGCGTTCCAGAATCGCAATGGGTCTGCTAAATTTAGTGGCATGAACACCCAAGCCCCCAATATGCGCCCCGTTATCCGCCAGCTGGACGATGCAGCTATTAACCGTATCGCCGCCGGTGAGGTGGTTGAGCGCCCGGCTTCGGCGGTCAAAGAGCTGGTGGAAAATGCTATTGATGCAGGCGCGCGTCGGGTCGAGATTGAAGTCGCTGATGGCGGAAAAACCCTAATCCGCATTAGCGATGACGGCTGTGGGATGACAGGTGATGAGCTGCCGCTGGCCCTGTCGCGCCACGCGACGTCCAAAATCGACGGCTCGGATTTGTTAAACATCCACTCCTTTGGATTTCGCGGGGAAGCATTGCCAAGCCTTGGCGCGGTTGGACGTTTGACCATTCAAAGCCGGGCTCATGGCTTTGACGCCGTTGAGCTAAGTGTTGAGGGTGGTCAGATGTCCGCCGTCAAACCCTGTGCGCTCAATGGTGGAACGATAGTCACCCTTCGGGATTTGTTTTTCGCCACGCCCGCGCGGTTGAAATTCCTGCGCAGCGACCGTTCGGAAACCATGGCGATCACCGATGTGATCAAACGCTTGTCGATGGCGGAACCCTCGGTTGGGTTTACGTTGCGCGACGTGTCGGGGGGCAAAGACCGTGTGACCTTTCGGGTTGAGGCCGAAAACGGCGATCTATTTGATGCGCTGCGGGGGCGTTTGGGCCGCGTCATGGGAACAGAATTCACCGAAAATGCCCTTGCCATTGATGCCGAGCGCGAAGGATTTCGCCTAACCGGATATGCGGCCTTGCCGACCTATTCGCGCGGAACGGCGGTGGCGCAGCATTTGTTTGTCAACGGGCGCCCGGTTCGCGACAAAACGCTAATTGGGGCGTTGCGCGGGGCCTATCACGACTTTCTGTCGCGTGATCGCCACCCGGCTGTTGCGCTTTTTGTCGATTGTGACCCGCACAAGGTTGACGTCAACGTGCACCCGGCGAAATCCGAAGTCCGGTTTCGCGATCCCGGTATTGTGCGGGGCCTGATCGTTTCTAGCCTGCGACACGCCTTGGCCGAAGCGGGGCACCGGGCGTCGACGACTGTGGCGGACATGACATTGGGGGCGATGCGGCCCGAAGTGACAGAGCCGCGGGTGTATCAAATGGATCGCCCGTCCTTGGGCGCACGCACCGCCGCCTATCAGGCGCAGGCCCCGCAACCGGTGAACCCGGGCTTTTCGGATTTGGCGCAAAGCTATTCGGCCCGTGTGGTTGATCCGGTTGATGCTGATCCTCAAGCTATCCAAAACGACGAGGGTCTGCCGCTAGGGGCCGCGCGAGGGCAGGTGCATGAAAACTATATCATCGCCCAGACCGAAACCGGGATGGTAATCGTTGATCAACACGCTGCGCATGAGCGGCTGGTCTATGAAAAGCTCAAAAACCAGATGGCAGAAAACGGCGTGGCGGCTCAGGCTTTGCTCATCCCCGAAGTTGTTGATCTGTCACCTGATGATCAGGCGCAGATATTGGCGGTTGCTGATGATCTGGCCCAAATGGGGCTTAGGATCGAACCTTTTGGTGGTGATGCGATCGCGGTGCGTGAAACTCCGGCGATTTTGGGTGAGGTCAACGCCAAGGCGCTGATCCTTGATATTTTGGATGAGTTGTCCGACGTCGGGCAAAGTCAGCTTGTCCGCGAAAAGATCGAAGCGATCTTAAGCCGCGTGGCCTGTCATGGGTCGATCCGGTCGGGCCGTCGGATGCGCGCCGAAGAGATGAACGCGCTTTTGCGCGAAATGGAAGCCACGCCGCATTCCGGCCAATGCAACCATGGTCGCCCTACGTATGTTGAGCTCAAGCTGAGCGATATCGAAAGGTTGTTTGGACGCACATGATCCAACTTGGTGAGCAGACGTATTCGTTGCAGGACCCTCTGGTTCTAATGGTTGTGGCAGCAGGGGTTGCCTTGCTGTTGATGCTGATCCTGCTGATGTCTAGCCTGCGTCGTGCGGGCCAAACGGCGCACACGGCGGAAATGCTGGCGCATGCATTGACCGACATGTCGACGCGTGTTGAACATCTGGCCAATGGTCAGGGGCAGTTGGAGGGGAGTTTGAATTCCGTCGCGCATCAACAAACCCAAGCGGCAACGCAAGTGACTGTTTTGATGGAACAACGTCTTGGAGAGGTGCAGCTCAGGTTGCACGAGGACCTGTCCAAAGTTCAGCGGAACACCGGCGAAAACCTTGCGCATATGACGCAGTCTTTGTCTGACAATATGGCCGCACAGCAGCTCAAACTGTCTGAAACGCTGGGCCAAAATCAAATGCGGTTGCAAGAGAATATGGCCGATCTTCAGATGAAGACGGCGCGTTCTTTGACCGATATGCAAGAAAAGATGGGTGTCGCGCTAACTGGTAGTGCCAAAAACACCGCGACGTCTTTGTCGGCGCTTCAGGAACGTTTGCAAACCATCGACAAAGCGCAGGAAAATATCACCAAGCTGTCCGGGGATGTTTTGACGCTTCAAGATATCTTGTCGAACAAACAGACACGCGGTGCCTTTGGGGAAATTCAGCTGACGGATATCGTGTCCAAGGCGCTTCCCAAGGATAGCTATACGCTGCAAGCGACACTATCAAATGGCAAGCGGGCCGACTGTTTGATCCATTTACCCAATCCTCCCGGCCCGATTGTGGTGGATGCGAAATTCCCGCTCGAGGGGTATGAGGCCTTGCGCAATGCAACGACGGACAGTCAGGTGGTCGAAGCGGCGCGGATGTTAAAGACGTCGGTGCGCAAACACATCAAAGATATCTCCGAGAAATACATCCTTGATGGCGAAACTGCGGACGGGGCGTTGTTGTTCCTGCCGTCCGAAGCGGTCTATGCCGAATTGCACGCAAACTTCCCCGATTTGGTCCGCGAGGGATTCGCCGCACGCGTTTGGATTGTGTCACCAACGACATGTATGGCGACTCTGCACACGATGCGGGCGATTCTCAAAGATGCACGCATGCGCGAACAGGCTGGGGCCATTCGCAAAGAACTTGGGCTGTTGTCAGGGGATGTTGAGCGCTTGGGAACGCGTGTTGGCAACCTTGATCGGCATTTCGGTCAGGCGGCTAAGGATATCGAAGACATCAAAATCAGTTCCGACAAGGCCGGTAAACGTGCGCGTCGGTTGGATAATTTTGATTTTGAAGAGTTGGCAAAAGACGAACCAAGCAATGTTGTGACATTGCCTGAAAAATCCTGACTTAGAAATGATCTAAAGTTTAACGTTAAACTATTGCTATGCGCGTGGCGCATGGATGTTATGCGCCTGCATATCTGCCGTAACGTCGCTTGACCTGTTAGATCACAATCCCAACGCGATTGCAGAAGGTGCTCGCATTGGGTAACCTTCCTGTATTCGCGGCAATACGCCAATTGATTTAATGTTAAATCAATTAGACGCGCCAGCGGCGCATATGAGGGAGAGGACATATGACAGATCATTCCCAAGACATTGATCCGGTCGAATCCCAGGAATGGCAGGAGGCGGTCGAAGACGTCATCCAGCGTGACGGCGCAGATCGTGCCCATTTCCTGTTGGATAAGGCTGTACAGCAGGCCCG